>JARXKQ010000245.1 GCA_030271555.1 Chloroflexota bacterium
TGCCGCGCGACAGCTGGTCGTGCTGGTCGGCGGTAAGGGGCTGGTCAAGGCCACAGGCGTATTCGCGTTCGACTCCGTGGCGCGGGTGGAGCATGCGCTGCGCCCACGCGCCATTGTTGGTGAGCAGCAGCAGCCCTTCCGATTCGCGGTCCAGGCGGCCCACGGGGTACAGCCGCGCAGCTTCTTTGCGAAGCTCGGTTGGGATCAGGTCGATCACCGTCCTATCGGCGTGACGATCGCTGACCGTGCTCGTAACGCCGGCGGGCTTAGCCATGAGCAGGTAGACACGCCGCTGTTGGGCGGCGGATATCGCCCGACCATCAACGGTGATCGCGTCCGTTGTTGGATCGACGAGCTGGCCGACGGTTGCCTTCGCACCGTTCACCGCGACCCGGCCGCCGATCACCAGCTGTTCGGACGCGCGCCGCGATGCCACGCCGGCGTCGGCCAGCGCCTTGTGGATGCGCACGCGCTCACTCATCGAGCCGCAGTGCAGCCTCCGGTTCGAGCGACGGCAGCTCGTCGAGCGAGGTCAACCCGAACCGCTCCAGGAATTCGAAACCGGTCCCATACAGAAACGGCCGACCGATCGAATCAGCCCTGCCCTGCTCGACCACCAGCCGGCGGTGCATCAGGCTGCGCAGCACGTAGTCGGAGTCGACACCGCGAATGCGCTCGATGACCGCACGCGTCACCGGCTGCCGGTACGCGACGATCGCGAGCGTCTCGAGGGCAGCCGGCGAGAGCCGGCCGCCATCCGCGCCGACGTAGCGCGCGATCAGCCGCCCGGCGTCGGGCGACGTCACGAGCTGGACGTGGTCACCAGCCGCCAACACGCGCAGCCCGCGCTCGCGCAACACGACTTCGAGATCGCCCAGCAGCGCGTCCACAGCTTCGCGTTCGATGCCGGCCAGCGCCGCGATCTCGCGCCGGGCGAGTGGCCGCTCGGCAACGAAGAGCAGCGCCTCCAATTGGGCGACGCTGAGTTCACCCGGGGTCGGCTCGAGCGGATCGAGGACTTCTTCGTCAACCATTGGCGATGTTCTTGGCGGCAAGCGGCTTGACCGTGATGGGTCCCCACGGCTCGTCCTGATCGACGGTCACCTCGCGCTCCTTGGCCAGCTCCAGCACCGCGAGGAACGTGACCGCGATCACGACCCGGTCGGTCACGTCGCGCAGCAGCTCCTGGAGCACCAGCACCGGCGCGCGGAGCAGCGCGGCGCGAATGACGGTGGCGCGCTCCTCGAGCGTGATGGTGCGGGCCATGACCTCCGGCGCGATTGGTGCGGGCGGCACGAGCCGGACGCTCGCCATCAATGCGTTGGCCAGCGTCTGCGGATCGAGCACGGGTCCCGGGTCCGGTCGCGCGCCTTCCCGGCCGGCGGCAAGGGCCGCGGCCGCTTCCCGGTGATACAGCCACGCGCCTGTGGCGCGGCGGTCATCGAGTACGCGCCCCGCGTCGCGGAACAGGCGGTATTCGATGAGCCGTCGGCGCAGCTCCTCCTCCGGATCAGCCTCTGCCTCGCCGCCGACGAGCGCCACCTGCGGGGCACGCGGCAACAGCGCGCGCGATTTGATGAGGATGAGCTGCGAACAGACCGTCACGAACGAGCTGATCAGCCCCAGGCGACCGGTCTCAATCCGGGCCAGCGCGTCGAGATAGGCACCTGCCAGATCGCCCAGCTTGACCGTCAGGACGTCGAGCTGGCGCTGTTCGATCAGCGCCAGCAATAGCGCGAGCGGGCCGTCGAAGAAGTCGGTCCGGACGTGCGTCGTTTCCTCGGGCCGGCGGCCCATGGCGAAGCTGAACTCGACTGGTGTCGAGGGCGCGGTCACAGCGTCAGTTGGCCTGATCGGCCAAAAGGAGCGCTCGTCCGAGCACCGGGTCGGTCGGCTCCGCCTGGTTGCGAATGAGTTCGACCGTCGCCGCGCTGCAACCCGCGGCCGCGGCCAGCTGGGCCGAGCGCGCGGCGTGGTCGCGCAACGTCGTGAACGCTGAGCGGAAGGTGGGCAGCCTTGAGAGGCCTGTCTCAATCGACGTGCCGTAGCGCTCGCCCAGCGACCAGCCCACGCGGTGCCAAACGTGCAGCCGCCGTCCCTTGCCGCAGTCGTGCAGCAGTCCGGCGAGGAGCAGCTCAGGTTGCGAATGGCCGTCACCGCGCAGTGCCGCGACGACGTCCAGGCCGTGCCGTTGGTCCGCGGGGTGCATTCCGTCGAGCAGTTCCAGCTGCGCCGGGGTCAGCCAGCCCGTCAGGTCGGCCCGCTCGCCCGCCGACACCCGCCCGATGAAGTAGCGCGCGAAACGCCGGACCTTGGCCGCCCACCACCTCATCAGCGCGCGAATCCGCTCATGGCGTGAAGCCGAGCAGCAGCCCCGCCAGCCCGCCGACCAGACCGCCCAGGAAGCGCTGCCCGACCACGATCAGCAGGAGGAGCGCAACAAAGCCGTATTGCTCGAATTGACGCAGGTTCATCGCGGTGCGGGCGTCGACGATGCCCAGCAGGGCGCGCCAGCCGTCGAGCGGGGGGATCGGCAGCAGATTGAAGACGAGCAGCAGCACGTCGATCTCGACAAAGAGCACAGCGACGAAGAACGCGAAGTTGGCGATGTCGTTCGACAAGACCGATGCCCACAACGATGGGCTGTCGTGAATGATCCGCAAAGGGACTGCGACCGCGATCGCCATGACGAGGTTCGAGATGGGTCCCGCGACCGCGACCAGGGCCTCGCCGCGGCGGCCGTAACGCAGGTTGTACGGGTTGACTGGCGTTGGCTTTGCCCAGCCGAAGCCGAACCCCGCCAGCAGGACGCTGACGGCCAGCAATGTGCCGCCAAGCGGGTCGAAATGGACTAGCGGATTGAGCGACAAACGGCCCTGCCACCTGGCCGTCGAGTCGCCGAGGCGGTATGCGGCCCAGGCGTGGCTGAATTCGTGAACGGGAAAGGCGACCAGCAGGAATATGGCGACGACGAACGCCCCTGCGATCAGCTGTTCGGTGCTCACAGGCGGCCGAGCAACTCGTCCTTCTTCTGCTCGAACTCCTCCGCGGTGATCGCGCCCTTGTCGCGCAGGTCCGCCAGGCGAGCGAGCGTCTCGGTCACCTCGCGCGAGTCGACCTCCGCGGGCATGGCCGGCGCTGCCGGCGCGAGTG
>JARXKQ010000246.1 GCA_030271555.1 Chloroflexota bacterium
CGTAAAAGCCGTGCCCTGGGCGGTGATCACGATCGCATCGGCGGGTGGCGTCAGGGCCGGCGCCGGCGTGCCGCCGCAGGCGGCGACGGCCGCGGCCAGGACCCCGGCTGCGGCCAGAAAGAATGGAGCGCGACCCCTCACGCCGCGCTCCGACCGGTGAACCTGCGCAGGATGCTCATGGCGAGTGCCCAGCCGCGCTGCGCGACCGCGATCGGTCCGCCGTCGTAGCGCACCATCTCGACGAAGAGCAGGGCAATGAGGACGATCTCGATCCCCTTGTCGAGATAGCCCAGGAAGATCCGGGCACCGAACATCATCCAGCCACCGATCGTCAGCAGCGCGAACACGATCAGCGCGGCACGGATGAGCCAGCGGTACTTCGACGCGATGCTGAGCGGCGCCACCATGGCCACGGCCAACACCAGGTAGCCGGCTGCGTTCATCAGGAACATCAGCCCGCCAAGCGTGTAGTGGATGTAGGCAGTGGACAGCGCCAGGACGACGATCGCCACCCGCAGCAGAACGCTGGGCGCGTCACGGCGCCATCGAACATGAGCATTTGGTCACCCTCTCCTCGTTGTTGGCCGCCCCGCAGCGGCGCCTCAACTCTTCCCCCCCTGGCGATAGCCTAACCGAGCCGCTCAGCCGGCGGCGGTTTCAGTCCGCGTGTGCGGCCCAGCGGCCGGCTTGGCAGCGGCGCGCTTGCCCTTGTCGGCCAGGCCGGTCTCGAGCCGATCGAGGAATGGTTGCGCGCCCAGCCGGGCGAGCGTGGTCCGCGCCCATTCGGCCGCAGTGCGCGCGTCCGATTCGGCGGCGCCCAGGAAGTTGACCATGTCGACCACGGTCAGCGCCTCGTCCCACGCGCACTTGATGTCGCGCCAGCCGCGCAACGCATCGCGGTAGAGCGTCAGCGCCTCGGCCGTATGTCCTTCGAGCGCCGCGATGCCGGCCTCGACCGACGCCTTGTCGAGCGCCAGCGCCTGGCCGCGAAACATCGTCTTGCCGAGACGCTCCAGGGTGTCGCGCGCCGCGGCCGGATCGCCCGCCCACAGCGCCGCGCGCGCGGCGAGCGGCATGGTCAGCGGGTGGAAGTACGACGTCGTCTCGGCCGCACGAAGGCCCTCGCGGCGCGCTTCGTCGAAGCGGCCCGCAGAGAACGCCGCCCACGCCCGCGCCCAGGCGTCGTACGACTCGTACTGCGGGTCCGTAATCCCGGCGCGCCTGGTGGTCGCCAGTTCGATGTCGGCGCTGGGATCGCCGCCGCGCAGGCTGGACAGGATCGCCCGGTCGACATAGAACTCTGCCACCTGAGAGGGCGTTTCGCCGGTAGCGCTCGCGAGCGCGATCCACTCCTCCAGGAGCGCCGCTGCCCAGTCCCACTCTCCGACGCGCAGGCCGTTCACGACGCCGTTGCCGACCATCGCCCAGCCGTAGACCAGGGATCCGATCTGGTGCGCGATCTCGAATCCCTCCCGCGCCAGCTGCATTCCCTCGTCGGGGTTGTCCCATTGGTCGTTGAAGGTGAGCAGCGTGCGCGCACCACGTTCGCGGTCGCGAAAGCCACCGGACAGCGCCATTGCGTGGCCACCGCGCAGGAGCAGTAAACCCTCGCGCGGCCGATCGTGCGTCAGCAGCAGCTGCCCGCGCCCGATCAGCGCCCCCGTCAGGAGGTCCATCAGGTCCAGCCGCTCGGCGACTTTGATGACGCGTTCGTTCCAGGGCAGTGCCTCGGCCCGCCGATCAAGGCTCGCCAAGGCTCGCGCCATGGCACCCATCAGGCGCGCCCCCGCAGCGGTCTCGGCGAGGTCGCCGAATTCCTCCAGGCCGCGCTGACGAGCTCGAGCGCGCGGCTCGGGTCACCGACCGAAGCCACATGGGCGAACGCCAGTTTGACGATAGCGTTAGCAATAGCCTCGCGATCGCCCAGCTCGCGTCGCGCCCCCAGCGCCGCCTCGGCGAGTCGGACGTCGCGCTGCGGGTCGAGGCCCTCGAACGACGAGGCATAGGCGCGCTCGAGCAGGTCCGCTCGCTCGGCCGTGTCTTTCGTCACCTCGAGGGCCTGCTCGAGCAGACCCACCGCCTGCTCGTGCGATCCCAGCGCGGCGGCCCGCTCGGCCGCTCCCCGCAGGGCGAGGCGCGCCTGGGCGGCGAGCGCGTCGGCTTCTGGACCCTCCCCCGCCAGCTGGTAGGCCGCGACGTAGTGGCTGGCCAGGGCACCGGCCGCCTCATCGGTGGCAAGGCTCTCGAGGTGCCGCGCGGCAGCGAGGTGGCGCGCCTTGCGGTCCTTCCTCGCCAGCGTGTGGTAGGCCACTTCCCGGATCAGCGCCTGGACGAAGATGTACTGGCCCAGCTCGGGCGAGCGTGGATCGACCTCGCGATGGAGCAGCTCGCCCCGGACGAGTCCTGTAAGTCGACTCTCCAGCTCTTGCGCCGCGACACCCGACAGTGCTGCCAGCGCCTCGGGCGAGAAACTCTGCCCGAGCACCGCGGCATCGGCAATCAGACTGCGGTCGGCTGCGTTCAGACCGTCGAGCCGCGCGGCGATGAGCGCGGTGAGCGTCTCCGGGACGGCTATGTCATCGAGGTCGCCAGTCGGCCGATAGGCGCCATCGCTAAGTGTCAGCCGTCCATCGGCGAGCAGCATGCGCACCGTCTCGACGGCGTACAACGGGATGCCGTCGGCGCGCGCCACGATCTGGGCAATCGCCTTATCCGCTAGCCCGGGAACCAGCCCAAAGAGCAACTCGTGCATCTGGTCGGAGGTCAACGGCTCGAGGTAGATCGAGCTGAAGCTGCGTTTGCCCGCGCCCCAGTTGGGCCGCTTGTCGAGCAGCTCCGGTCGCGCCAGGGTAACGATGGTGATCGACGAATGGCGGCTCCACTCCTGGACATGGTCAATGAAGTCAAGCAAGCCCTGATCGGCGAAGTGGAGGTCCTCGAAGACCATCACCACCGGGTTCACATCGGCCAGGCGCTCGAAGAACGTGCGCCAGGCACCGAACAGCTGCTGCGAATCGACGCCCGACTCGACACCCAGCAGCGCCAACAGGGCACGCTCGATGTTCGGCCGCTCCCCTTCGTCGCGCACGTTCTCCGCGACCGTCGTGCCGATCTTCTCGCGCGTGGTGGCCTCGTCGTCC
>JARXKQ010000002.1 GCA_030271555.1 Chloroflexota bacterium
ACAGCTCGGACAGGTCCGCGAACCGTTCGGTTGTCAGCGGCCGGACATCCAGCTCGGCTGCGCCACTCACCAGGGCTCGCCCTCGTGCGAGTCGTACTCGTCGCGCGTGCGCTGCCGCTCGGCCAGTGCGCCGGTGGCCTTGGTCGCGCCGCCGTGGGCCTGGGCTTCAGTGGCGGTCGCATCGACGACCGCAGGCTCATCGGTGCCGGCGAACTCAACGATGATCGCTCGCATCTCGGTCCCATCGGTATAAGCCCCGTGCAGGATGCCCGGCGGCCAGAGGACGGCCTCGCCATGGTTGACCCTCGCGCGCTCGTCGCCGACCTGCACGTAGCCGCCACCGCTGATGACGACGAATAGCGCGGTGTTCGCCTCGTTGGCGTGCGGCTGGATCATCGCGTAAGGCCCGAACGCGACCTCGGTCACTACCCCGCGTTCGTCGGAAAGAAGCAGCGCGCCGGCGACGCCCTTGGTTCCAGGCGGGCCCTCGGCGCGGCGATGCCCGGGTCCAAAACGGCGGATCTCCATGCGGCTATCGCCGGCGGCGACTGCCCCGCGTGCGGCGTGAGCGAACTGTCGACTCGGCCGCCTTGTACTTGCTCTGCGAGAAGAAGCGCGCGCGGCGCAGCTGCTCGTTGTAGGCCTCGATATATGGCGGGAAGTGGAAGAAGCGGATCCACACGAACGCCGAGATACCGATGACGATGAACAGCAGCACGAACAGGAAGTAGAACTGGAAGATCGTGCCGATCAGGACGAGCCCAAAGGTCACCAACCCGGTCCAGAGCAGCCATTCCTGCATCGCCCGCAGCGGTTCATGGCGGTGCAGCTGCCGAACGCGCACGTTGTACAGGACGACGGTCAGCACCAGCAGGACCGCAGCGGCGACCCAGATGGGGTTGTAGATATCGGGGAAGTTCTGGAAGTTGAACTGGACCCCGGGGATCAGGTATTCATTGGGCGACAGGTTCACGGCCGCAGGATAGCGCCTCGCCTATACTCGGCCAGCCAACTCGCGGAGAGGGACTTAGGAGAGACGTGCGGGCCCTGCTCTCGGTCGCCGATAGCGACGGCATCGCGGAGTTTGGGCGCGAACTCGCGGCCCTGGGCGTAGAGCTCCATGCCGACCCCGACGCAGCCGCTGCCCTGGCTGAAGCGGGCGTCAGCGCACAGCCAGCTGACCCAAACGGATTGTCCTTTGATGGCTTCGACATCGTCGTCGCCAACGTCGAGCCGTTCGCGCGGAGGGTCGGCGATCAGGTCGTGCCGCTCGACGAGGCGATCGCGATGATCGACGTGAAGACGACGGCCTTGATGGCAGCCGCGGCGCGGAACTACTCATCGGTCGCGGTCGTGTCGAGCCCGCGTCACTACGCCGTCCTGGTCGAGGATTTGCGCAATATGGGCGGGGTCTCGCCAGAGCTGCGGCAGCACCTGGCAGCCGACGCTTTGGCTGAAGTCGCAGCCTATTTCGCTGAGGTCGCGGGCTATCTCAACCATCTGGGCGGGACGCGTTTCCCCAATCGCCTCGCCGTCGTCGTCGAGAAGGTGCGCGACCTGGGCTATGGCGAGAACCCGCAGCAGCAGGCCGCGTTCTACCGCGAGACGACCCACCGTTCAGGTTCACTCGCGGACGCGACCCAGCTCCAGGGCGATCAGCCCACTTTCAACGACTTGATCGATCTGGACGCGGCCTACCGGATTGCGACCGACTTCACGGCGCCCACCTGCTGCATCGTGAAACAGGCCAACCCCACCGGTCTGGCATCCGACGAGCTGCTCGCGCAGGCCTACGAGAGGGCGCTCGCGGGCGACCCGGTGTCCGCTTTCGGCGCGGTCGTTGCGCTGAATCGCGAGGTCGACGGCAACACCGCCGAAGCCCTGGCCGGCAATGCCTACGAGGCGATCGTCGCGCCCGCGTTCACGGCACCAGCACGCGAGATCCTGGCCGAAAAGCAGCGCCTGGCGCTGCTGGCCGTGCCCCACCGGATGAGCGAGGGCCTGTCCGATTACGGCATTGCCCGGCTCCATTTCGCCCGTGTCGACGGCGGTCTGCTGGTGGAGACGCGCGACACGGGTGACGTCGACCGCTCGCAGCTGCGCGTTGTGACCAACCGTCACCCAACGCTCGAGGAGCTGACCGACCTGTTGTTCGCGTGGCGTGCGGTGCGGCACGTAACGAGCAACGCGGTCGTGCTCGCCCATCACACCGCGCTCGTCGGCGTTGGCGCGGGCCAGGCGAGCCGCCTGACCGCGGTCGAGATCGCGCTGCACAAGGCCGCCGACCGCTCGAAGCTCGCCGTGCTCGCGTCAGACGCCTACTTCCCGTTCGCCGACGCGATCCAGCTCGCCGCGGAACGGGGCGTGACTGCAATCATTCAGCCGGGTGGCTCGGTCCGCGATGAGATGGCCATCGACGTCGCCAACCGTCACCATCTGGCGATGGTCTTCACCGGCAAGCGTCACTACCGCCACTAGGGAGAGCCAAATGGAAAGCCTGCTCGCCCTCGAGATGGTGCGCGTGACCGAGGCCGCGGCCATTGAAGCTGCCCGCCACATGGGGCGCGGCGACAACAAGGCCGCCGACCACGCCGCCGTTGAGGCGATGCGCCGCACCTTCGACGACGTCGATCTCGCCGGCACGATCGTCATCGGCGAGGGCGAGCGTGACAAGGCACCCATGTTGTACATCGGCGAGAGCGTGGGCCGGAGCATGCCCGGTCAGCCGGAGATCGACATCGCGGTCGATCCGCTGGAGGGCACGAACCTCGTCGCCCAGGGCAATGCCAACGCGATCACTGTGATTGCCGCATCAGAGAAGGGCGGCCTGTTCAACGCGCCGGACACGTACCTCGACAAGCTATGCGTGGGGCCGGATGTGGCGGGCAAGGTGGATATCCGCCTGCCGCCGGCCGAGAACCTGAACCGGATCGCGTCCGTCCTGGGCCGCAAGGTGGCCGACTTGACGGTCGTAATCCTGGACCGGCCACGCCACGAGGCACTCATCAATGACGTGCGCGCGGCAGGCGCCCGCATAAAGCTCATCAGCGACGGCGATCTTTCAGCGGCGATCTCGTGCGCCGTCCGCGGCACCGGCGTGCACGCAGTGATGGGCATGGGCGGCGCGCCTGAGGGTGTCCTGACCGCGGCCGCACTGCGTTGTCTGGGCGGCGAGATCCAGGCGCGGCTGCGCTGGCGCAGCGACGCAGAACGCGATCGCGCCGTTTCGATGGGTGTCGACCCGTCGATGGAACGTGTCTACATGACGTCCGACCTGGCGCCGGGCAAGAACATCGTGTTCAGCGCGACCGGCGTGACCGACGGTGACCTGCTGAGCGGCGTCCGCTTCTTTGGTGGCGGCGCGCGAACGCACTCGCTGGTGATGGGCTATCAGACCAAGGAAGTGCGCTTCATCGACACGGTTCACATGTTCGACCGCGACAAGCCACCAGCCGTGCGGCTATAGCACAGCGCACTTCAAATGCTCGGGATTGTCCTGCTCCTGGTTACCGCCATTCTCTCGGCCTGGGTCGCTACGCAGTTCTGGGACTACCCCGCTTGGCCGCGCTACCTCGTCTCATTCATTGCGCTACTTGACGTCATCGCAATCGTCGCGGTCCTGGTGCGACAGCGTTGGTCTCGACGGTTGACGATGATCCTCATGGGTACTCAGTTCATAGGTGTCGACGCCGTCCTCGTGGTAGCAGCAGGTGTCCTGGTGCGTGACAACGATTTAGGGGCATCTCTCACTCTGATCCCGATCTTCTTCATCCTGCCCGCCCTCTTGAACTCGGCTATCGCACTAGTAGTCGCAAGATCCATCGGCAAGTTGGCCTGGCTTGACCGTTAGCACGAAGCGCAGCTCCGTCTTCAAGGGCATCACCCGTAACGTCGCCGCGCTGGCGCTGGTCAGCCTCCTGACCGACGTCTCGTCGGAGATGCTGGTCTACCTCGTGCCGCTCTACCTGGCGAACGTGTTGCTCGCCGGCCCGGCGATCATCGGTCTGATCGAGGGCATCGCCGAGAGCGCGGCGGCGGCCGTGAAGCTGGTCAGCGGCGCGCTGAGCGACCGGCTGGGCCGGCGGAAGCTGCTTGTGGGCATCGGCTACGGCTCATCGACCCTGGCCAAGGCGCTGTTCGTCGTTGCCACCTCCTGGCCTCTCGTCCTGCTGGCGCGTTTGGGCGATCGACTCGGCAAGGGCATCCGCACCGCACCGCGCGATGCCCTGATCGCCGACTCGACTGACGCGCCCTATCGCGGCCGCGCGTTTGGATTTCACCGCGCGATGGACACGCTGGGTGCCTTCTTCGGTGTGATCGCGGCGCTCGTGATCGTGATCGTCGCGGCAGGCGGCGAGCGCCAGCTCGACGCACCAACTTTCCAGCTGATCGCGCTGATCGCGCTAATTCCGGCCGCTCTGGCAGTCGGGGTCATCTTTATCGGCGTCCGGGATGTGCGCCGTGCGCCCAAGGCGACGACGGTGGAATCAGCTCCCGCGGGGAGTCGGTGGCAGCGGCTCATGGCCACCGCGCGCCAATTGCCGCGGCCGTTCTGGCTGTTCGTCGCCGCCAACACGTTGTTCGCGCTGGGCAATTCGAGCGACGCGTTCCTGGCATTGCGGACACAGCAGCTGGGCGCGGTGCTGACCGATCTGCTGCTGATGATCGTGGCGATGAACCTGGTCGATACGCTCATCTCGTTCCCGGCCGGCGCGCTGAGCGACAGGTTCGGCCGGCGCGCACCACTGGTGATCGCGTGGCTGGTCTACGCGGCGGCGTACGCCGGCTTCGCCCTGGCGGCCTCGCCGATCGCGGCCGCCGGACTTTGGATCCTTTATGGCGCGTACTACGGCATCAACGAGGCCGTCGGCCGCGCGTTCATCGCCGACGTCACGCCGGCCAATCTGCGCGCGACGGGCTACGGCATCCTCAACGCGGCGATTGCGGTCGCAGTGCTGCCCGCCTCGGTCGTGGCGGGGTTGCTGTGGGACGCGTACGGGCCGCCGATTCCTTTCTGGATCGGCGCAGCATTCGCGCTGGCCGCAGTCGTCGTATTGCTCCTGATTCGCACGCACAGCAACGGAGCGCGACCAGCAACCATGGCAACCGCATGAGCAGCTTCCGCCACGGCGTAGCCAGCGGTGACCCGACCCCGGATCGAGTCGTTATCTGGACACGTTTTTCAGGGAGTCCGGCCCAGGACCCGGCAGAGTTGCGCTGGACCGTTGCCGAAGACGACCGCTTCAAGGCGGTTGTCGGCTCCGGGTCGGTGACTGCCGGACCAGACACCGACTTCACCGCCCAGGTAGATGTCGGCGGTTTGGAGCCCGCCACCCACTACTGGTATCGGTTTGAGGCTCCGGAGGGAGACGTGTCGCCAACGGGTAGGACGAAGACATTGCCCGCAGGCAATGTCGAAAGGGTCAGATTCGGGGTCGTGTCGTGCGCGAAGTTCAACGCCGGCTTCTTCAACGGCTACGGCCGCTTGGCCGACCGCGCGGACCTCGATTTCGTGCTGCACCTGGGCGACTACATCTACGAGGCGTCGGAGACACCGCCGGCGAATCAGACACCGGGCGCCGACATCGGCCGGCCGTTCGAGCCGCGCAACGAATGCGTGACGCTCGCCGACTACCGGACGCGCTACGCCCAATACCACGCCGATCCCGACACGCAGGCGATGCATGCCGCGCACCCGCTGATCGCCACGCTTGACGATCACGAGTTCGCCGACGGCGCATGGCGCGGCGGCTCCGACAACCACGACGAGCAGCGCGACGGCCCGTGGGCGGACCGCCGTGCGGCTGCATTCCGGGCGCGGCGCGAATGGCTGCCGGTGCGCCTGCCCGACCCGGCCCAGCTCGATCGCGTCTATCGCTCAGTTGCGCTGGGCAACCTCGCCGACATGTTCATCATCGACACCCGTACAGGGCGCGACCAGCCAGTCAAGGGATCGGCCGCGGCCGATCCGGCGCGGACCCAGCTGGGCCACGTCCAGCGTGACTGGCTTTTCGACGGCTTGAGGAAGTCGCGCGCCAAGTGGCGACTCCTCGCCAACTCCTCGATCCTGGGCCGCACCTGGGCGCGCGGCATCCCCAAGGAGCTGCATGACGGGCTTGCCTGGCTGAAGCTCATCAACACTGGCGGCGAAGGTCCCGACGCCGACCAGTGGGAGGGCTATCCGTACGAGCGCAACCTGCTCATCGAGCACCTCGCGCGCGAGAACACGGTTGTGCTGTCGGGCGACATCCACATCGGCATGGCGCTCCAGCTCGAACGCGCCGGCGCGCCCGGCAAGTCGATCGCACCCGAATTCGTCACGGCCAGCCTGACCTCACAGAACCTGGACGACAAGACCGGCTGGGGCTACCGGATCAAGTCACCCGCGGTCGAGCGCGAGTTCCTGGCTGCGCTGTCGAACGTGCTCTGGACCGACATGGACAGCCACGGCTACATGCTGGCCGACCTGACGCCCGATCGGTTGCGCATCGAGTGGTGGTTCGTCGATACGGTCCTGGAGCGGACGCACAACGAGCGGTTGGGGGCCTCAGCCGAGGTTAAGGCGGGCAGCCCGGAGATCGTGAACTACAACTTCCCCACGACCTGAACGGCGTTTTGGGACTCATCCGCGGCCACGCGCCGGCGGGCGGCCTCGACCGACTCTCCCCAGCCTGGTGGGACCAGCCACGGGGCAAGGTCGGCCAGGGGCGCGAGCACGAAGAGGCGCGCCTGGGCATCCTTGTGCGGGACTTCCAACCAGCGGCCATTTGGCCGCACGACCTTGATCTGGTGGCGGCCGAACATGAGCAAATCCAGGTCGATCTCGCGCGGGCCCCAGCGGCGCCGGACCTTGCGGCCGATGGCAATTTCGAGCACCTTGAGGGTCGCCATGAGTGCCAGCGCGCCGGTCTCCGGATCGGCGCCGTTCGGAACGTCGAGCGCCACCACGGCATTCAGGAAGTCCGGCTGGTCGGTCACTCCGACGGGCTTGGTCCGGTACAGGCGGGAAACGCCGCGCAGGCCTACGCCGGGCAACGCACCCAGGGCACGCACCGCGTGGCGCAGGTTGGCGCGGGTGTCGCCAACGTTCGCGCCCAGACCCACATAAGCCCGCACATGCTTGGCCATGTTGCTGCCTTCAAATCTAGACTCAGGCCGCCTATGACTCGTCCGGCCGTGCTCATCTTCCACCGCCCGGCGAGTGTTGGCGAGCCGGAACTCGTCAGTTTCCTGGCCGATGTCCGCGCTGAGCTGGCCCAGCGCCAGGCGGCGTTGTTCGAGCGCGCCGGCGCGGCACCGGCCCAGATGTTGGACGAGTGGCACGAAGGGCTGACGTTCGGCGAGGTCCTGGCGAGCGTCGCGCCGGCGCGCGGCGGGGCGGTGGTCTTTGGTAGCGGCGCGGTCCCGCGGCTCAACGCCGCTGACGCGCGGCGCCTGGTCAGCGTTGCCGCGTCAAGCGAGCGCCACGCCATCACGAACAACCGCTATTCATCGGACATAGTCGCCGTAGGCCGCGCCGCGATCCTGCGCGATCTGCCGGCGCTGCCCAGCGACAACCCATTGCCGCGTTGGCTCGAGGAACGCGCCGGCTTTGTCGTGTCGGAGCTGCCGGGCAGGGAGCGGCTGGCGGTCGATCTGGATACGCCGCTCGATGTCGCTCTCGCCGCGCTCGCTCCTGGCGCGCCACAGTGGCTGCGCCGCGCGGCGGGCGCTGCCGGCATCGCCGTTCCGCGTCTGGAAGAGTTGCGCGGCGTGGTGCGCGATCCGACCAAAGAGCTGCTCATCTTCGGCCGGAGCGGGTCGCGCACCCTCGCCTGGCTCGAGCGCAACGTTCGTTGCCGGGTCCGCTTCCTGTCCGAGGAGCGCGGCCTGCGCGCGTCCAGCCCGTTGGCCATCGCGGGGGCCTCGGCGACCGTTAGACGCGAGCCGAAGAGCACCCTCAGCATGCTGCTTGAGCGGCGTGGCCCAGCGGAGTTCGCCGACATTGTCGAGGACCTGGGCGATGCGGCGCTCGTCGACAGCCGCGTCCTGCTCGCGGCCCGTCTGGGCGCCGACGAGTCGCGCTGGCCGCAAGCTTTCGACCGCTTCAACAGCGACCTGAACCGCCCTGATCAAATCGCCGATCCGTGGTTGCGCGACCTGACCGCCTCAGCGTCCGCGGCCAAGCTGCCAATCCTGCTGGGCGGTCACAGCCTGGTCGGCCCCGGCGTCAGGCTGCTGCTCGCTCCTGGGGCCAAGGCGAAGGGTCGGTAGTCGGAGCTCTCAGCTCGACGCCGCCGGGCCGGTCCATCAACTCGCAAATCCGCAACAGACTCGTAGAATGAACACGAGACGCGATCCGTCCCTGCCAGCCCACACAAGCCCACGATTGGCGGACCGCGGTGCGTGACGAGGCATAGTTGACGACAGGCCTGTGGTACGTGATCGGGTTCGCCTTCGCGGGCGCGACGTTCGTACTCATCACGATCATCGCCTCATGGCTGTTGAGCCATCGCAGCCGGGGGGATCGCCACAAGGGCATGCCCTATGAATCGGGCATCGATACATACGGCTATACCTGGGGGCGGACCGGGCTTTCCTTCTACATCTACGCGCTGCTGTTCGTCGCCTTCGACATCGAGGTCGTGTTCATCTATCTCTGGGCGATCGTGTTCCGTGACGTGCTGCTGGGCGGCTTTCTGGCCATGCTGCTGTTCGTGGTCATCCTGCTCATCGGTCTGGGCTACGCCTGGCGCAAGGGGGTTCTGACGTGGAAGTGAAAACGCGCGCCACGGGCACCAAGGCGGTCGCAAAGCCAAGCGAAGAGTCGCGCGTGATCACCGCGCCAAATGACGACCTGGTCGAGGCGATCGTCGTTGAGAACAAGCTCTGGACGCCGACCAACCCCAACGCCTACGGCGGCCTCCAGCCCCCGCAGATCACCCACCTGCGCGCCGAAGAGCATGCCGACAAGGGCGACACCGGTCGCTGGCGCGCGCTGGACATCATCCCGACTAAGGCCGACTACGTGCTCGATCTCATCCGGCTCAACAGCCTGTGGCCGCTCACCTCGGGTCTGGCGTGCTGCGCGATCGAGATGATGTCCGCGGCGACGCCGTGGAACGACATGGACCGCTTCAACATGTTCCCGTTCCGGGCCAGCCCGCGCCAGGCCGACGTGCTCATCGTCGCCGGCACGCTCACGACCAAGATGGCCGGACCGCTGCTGCGGCTGTGGGAGCAGATGCCGGAGCCCAAGTGGTGTGTCGCGATGGGTGATTGCACCTGCTCGGGTGGTCGGTACAAGCGCTCGTACGCGACGGTCGAAGGGATCGATCGGATCATGCCCGTCGACGTATACGTGCCGGGCTGCCCGCCGCGGCCGGAAGGGCTGATCTACGGGATGATGAAGCTCCAGCAGCTGATCAAGGAGCGCCGAGGCCATTGGGCCGAGCGGAACGTGGGACCCACGGTTCCGGACGGCGTCTAGCTGGAGGAGACCGGTTACGGACACGCAGCTCAAGCGCCGTCTTCAGGCCGCCTTCGGCGAGCGTTTCAGCGCGCCCCTGACGCAGAAGGCGGACACGACCGAGATCTGGATCGGTGCCAAGGACGTCACCGACGTCATGCGCTCGTTGCACGACGACGAGCAGTTCGAGTTCGAGCTGCTGGCCGACCTCGCCGGCGTCGACACCGGCACCGAGATGTGGGTCGTCTACCACCTGTGGTCGCCGCGCAGCGCCGACTGGTTGCGCGTCGTCGCTGCCGGCCTGTCCCGCGAGGACCCACGCGCGCCATCGGTGACGTTCCTCTGGAAAGGCGCCGAGTGGGCCGAGCGCGAGGCCTACGACATGTTCGGCATCGTCTTTGAAGGCAATCGCGACCTGCGCCGGATCTACATGCCGCCCGACTACACGTCCTTCCCGCTGCGCAAGGACTTCCTGCTTCCCGACGATGCGGCACGCTCACCCGGCGAGGGTGTGCGCCACGTCGAACAGGCATTCGCGCCGCTCGAGCAGCACGGCACGCAGCCCGTCATGCGCCGGGCCGAGCTTGGGCCACGCACCACTCCCGCCGCGGACGAGCTGACGGCAGGGACGGAGAAGCCGGCATGACCACTGATCGCGGCACGGTCCGCTCGCTCGACGATCCCAACATCTTTGTCGAGACGCCGGCCACCATCTTTGACGCGGTCCCGCCGTACCCGCCACGAACCGAGCGCGAGGCCGAGTTCTACCACCTGCGCGACGGCGAGATGCTGCTCAACCTGGGGCCGCAGCACCCCTCAACGCACGGCGTGCTGCGCGTCGTCCTCAAGGTCGACGGCGAGCGCGTCACCGATCTCGACCCGGTGCTGGGCTACCTGCACCGCGGCGTCGAGAAGATCTGCGAGAACGGCGACTGGCACCAGGCGATCAGCAACTGCGACCCGCTCGAGTACGTGGCGTCAATGTTCAGCGAGGCCATGCCGGTGCTCGCGGCTGAGAAGCTGCTCGATCTCCAGGTGCCGCGCCGCGCCGAATACATCCGCGTCCTGTGCTGGGAGCTCAACCGGATCGCGAGCCACGGCCTGTTCATGGGCTGGCTGGCGCTTGACCTGGGCGGCCTGACGCCGCTGCTCTACGGCTTCATCGAGCGCGACACGATCGTCGAGATGATGGCCGCGCTCACCGGTCAGCGGATGCTCTTCAACTATCTGCGCATCGGCGGCGTCAACCGCGACCTGAACCACGACTTCCTGTCGCGGCTGGGCGACTGGATGGGCAAGGCCGCCGTCGAGCTCGAGAACGAAGCCAAGCTGCTCAACGAGAACGAGATCTTCGTCCGGCGCACGAAGGGCATGGGCACACTCGATCGGGAGGCGGCGCTGCGGCTGTGCGTCACCGGTCCCAACCTGCGTGCGGCCGGCGTGCCCTACGACGTGCGCCGTGCCCACCCCTACAGCGTCTATCCGGAGCTCGACTTCGACATCCCGACACGCGAGGAAGGCGACTCGTACGCGCGCTATCTGCTGCGCATCGATGAGATCCGCGAGAGCATCCGGATCATCGACCAGTGCCTGCATGAGATGCCCGACGGGCCGATCATGGCCAAGATCCCGCGCCTGATCCGCATCCCGCCGGGGCGGGCCTTCATCTCGGTCGAGAGCCCGCGCGGCCAGTACTCGTGCTACGCCATGAGCGATGGCTCCGATCAGCCCTTCCGGCTGCGGCTGCACGACCCGTCGTACTTCACCCTCCAGGCAGTCGGTCATCTGCTGCCGGGCAACCTGATCGCTGATTCGATGGCCGTCATGGCCAGCCTCGATCCGATCATGGGCGGCATCGATAAGTGAGCGTCATTACCCGGCCGTGGAACCGGCTATCGCTGGCCGGCAAGATCATCCTGCCGCTATTCCTGCTGCTGGTGCTGCTCACCGTGCTGCTCATTGCCGGCTGGCAGATCGGCGTCATCCCAGGGCTGATCGAGATCGTCGCCGATCTCGTGCGCAGCAACATCGACATCTTCCGCTTCATCGGGACCGCGACGGTCACCCTGCTCATCACCATCCCGGTGGCCTTCGTGATCATCTACATGGAGATGAAGGTGATCGCCTTTCTGGCGTCACGCATCGGCCCCAACAGGATCGGGCCGTGGGGCACGCTGAGCTCGGTCTTCCATGGGTTCAAGGTGCTGGCGAAAGAGGACTTCACGCCGACCGGCGCCGACGCGGCGGTCTTCACCATGGCGCCGATCATCACCTACCTGTCGAGCGTCCTGACGCTGCTCGTCATCCCGTTCGCGCCAGGCCTGGTGGGCCTGGATATGAACATCGGGCTGCTCTACTTCTTCGCAGTATCGGGCTTGACCGTGGTCGGCTTGTTGACCGCCGGCTGGTCGAGCTTCAACAAGTACTCGCTTATCGGCGGCCTGCGCGCAGCGGCCCAGATCGTGTCCTACGAGCTGCCGCTGCTGCTCGCGCCGGTGGGCATCATCATGCTGGCCGGCACGCTGTCGCTGAACCAGATCGTGATCAAGCAGGCCGGCTGGTTCTGGGACTGGTACGTCTTCCAGCAGCCGCTGGCGTTCATCGTCTTCTTCATCGCCGCGACCGCTGAAGGCAACCGCACGCCATTCGACCTGACCGAGGCCGACAGCGAGATCGTGGCCGGCTTCGCGACCGAGTACAGCGGCATGCGCTTCGGTTTCTTCTTCTTTGCCGAGTACGTGAACGTGTTCATCCTCTCGGCGCTGACCGTCGTGCTGTTCTTCGGTGGCTGGAACTCACCGATCAATGCGCAGGAGGTTCTCAACTTCCTCCATATCGGCTCGCTGACGCCCAACCTGGATATCTCGACCCTGGGCATCTGGCTGCTGTGGATCCTCGTCTTCGGCGTGCCGATCATCCTGTTGCTGATCGCGCTGCCGCTTTGGCTGCTGAAGAGCAGCTGGTCGTTCGTGAAGTCGCTGATCGTCGCGTTTGTGCTGTTCAACGTGCTGGCCGTGGCCGCGTTCATGGTTTGGGCCTTCCTCTCATTCGAGGTGGTTGTCGGGCTCATCTGGTTCCTGGCCAAGGTCTTCACGTTCGTCTTCATCTTTGTCTGGATGCGCGGCACCCTGCCGCGCGTCCGCATTGACCAGCTGATGGGCTTCGCCTGGAAGTGGCTGGTCGAGATTGCGCTGCTCAACGTGTTCATCACCGCCGGCGCGATCCTGCTGCTGCAAGAACTAAACCGATGAGCATCATGAGCAAGATCCCCGGCTGGGGCATCGCCAAGGGCATGGCCTTCACGTTCAAGAAGTTCGTGCAGCCCAAGATCACGATCCAGTACCCCGATGAGCGGCAGGACATCTCGCCCCACCACCGCGGCCGCCTCGTGCTGCTGTACGACGAGCGCGGCAATCTCAAGTGCGAGACCTGCTTCCAGTGCGCCATGGCCTGCCCCATCGAGATCATCGACATGGGCGGCGTCGACACCAAGAACCGGATGCATGTTCACTGGGGCCCGGCGGAGCAGTACGCCGAGCGGCGCGAAGAGTCCGCGCTGCGCAGATCCGGCCGACCAGTTGCCGACAAAGTCTTCGCGGCCTGGTTGCCCATCGACCTGGGCCCGCTCGAGCGCATCCTCGCGGCGAACGAATACGACCCGCACAGACTTTTGGCGATCCTCAACGAGACGCAGTCCGCCTACGGCCACCTGCCGGTCGCGGCGCTCCAGCACATCAGCCACTCAACCGGTGCCTGGTACAGCGAGATCTACGGCATCGCGAGCTCCTACCCGCAGCTCATCTTCGAGCCCGGCCGCGTGACTCAGATCGGCCTGTGCCGCTGCCCGGTGTGCACGCTCGCGGGCGGCGGCAAGGTGCGCGACGCGCTCGTTGACGCGCTGGGCGTGGACGTCGGCGGCGTGACCCCGGATGGCGCCGTCCGCTTCGTGGCCGCTGACTGTGGCGGCGACAACGGCGGCGAGCCGCTGGTCACGCTTGACGGGCAGCTGCAGCCGGGTATGACGGCGGACAAGGCCCGCAGCCTGGCCGAAAAGCTGCGCGCGCAAAGCCGCGCGACGGCGACGGCTTGAGCGGGCGAGCACAAGCACGATGAAGATACTCGCCTCGCCCAAGGGAGTGCCCCAGATCCTGACCGGCCGCTTTGGCAAGTACGACCCTGACGGTCCGTTGGCCGCGGCCGAGCAGGCCGGTGCGTGGCAGGCCTGGAAGAAAGCGGCAGTTGCGATGAGCCCCGCCCAGGTCACACGGATCGTGGCCGATGCCGGACTGCGCGGCCGCGGTGGCGCGGGCTATCCGGCGGCAACCAAATGGCGTGCCGCGGCCGCGGTCGACGCCGATCGGCGCTACGTCGTCGCCAACGGCTTCGAGGCAGATCCGGGCGCGATGGTCGATCGGACCCTCATGGAAAATGATCCGCACGCCATCGTTGAAGGCGTCGCCTTCGCAGCGTTCGCGGCCGGCGCCAGCCACGCGTACATCGCGGTTCGGGCCAATCTCGCGGTCGCCCTGAAGCGCCTGAGCGCGGCAGTTCGGGTCGCGGAGGAAGCCGGCTACATCGGCAGCAACGCCTTGAACGCCGGCTTCGACATCCACATCGAGGTCACGCCCGTCGAGGGCAGCATGGTCGTGGGCGAGGAGACCGTCCTGCTCCACGCCATCGAGAACAAGCGCGCCCAGCCCGATCAGCGCCCGCCCTACCCGACCGCGCGCGGCCTGTGGGACCGGCCAACTGTCGTCAACAACGTGGCCACGCTCGCCGCCGTGCCGTGGATCATGGCCAATGGTGCCGCGGCGTTCGCCGCCGTGGGCGACCCGGCTTTCCCGGGCACACAGCTCGTCCAGTTCGCCGGCGCATTCAAGAAGCCGGGGATCGTCGAGGTGCCACTGGGCATGAGCGTCCGCAAGCTGATCGACATCGCCGATCCGCTGCCCAAGCTCAAGGCGGTCCTCGTCGGCGGCCCCGCGGGCGGCTTTTTGTCGCCCACCGAGCTCGACACGCTCTACACGCCCGAAGCGCTCATCGCCCAGGGCTCCATGTTCGGCTCGGGCAGCGTGCTCGCAGTCGGGCCCGACACCTGTCTTGTCGAGATGGCCACAACCCTCGAGCGCTTCCTGTCCGACGAGGCATGCGGCAAGACCATTCCGTGCCGCATCGGCCTGCGCCGGCTGTACGAGATCGGCGCGAGGGCCACGACCGGCCTCTCGCGGCCTGATGACGCGAAGAACCTGGTCGACTTGGGCAACGACGTCCGCGCGGCCGCGCTGTGCGGCCTCGAGTACTGCGCGCCCAACCTTTTCCTGACCGGGATGCGCTTCTTTGCCGATGAATTCAATGCGCATCTGCTCCACGGCACGTGTCCGGCCGGGGTGTGCAACCCTGTGCGCGTGGCGCGGACGGTGACGGCATGACTGACACGCTGCCGCGCCTCTACGACGACGCCGCCGACGCACCGGTTGAGCGGCTGCTCGAAACGCAATCGCCGCAGCGGCGCCTGTCCTCGCCCACCTTCACGGTCGAGGTAGACGGCAAGCAATTCACAGGCCGCGAGGGTCAGACGATCCTCGAGATCTGCCGCGACAACGGCATCGACGTGCCGACGCTGTGCTACGAGCCCAAGCTCCCCGGCTTTGGCGCGTGCCGCATGTGCGTCGTCGACGTCGAGGGCGAAGAAAACCCGCCCATTTCGTGCTCGCGCGGGGCCGAGCCGAACATGAAGATCCAGACGCAGACGCCGCGCCTGCGTGAGATCCGCAAGACCAACCTCGAGCTGATCTTCTCCGACCACAACGCCTATTGCCTGCCCCCGTGCCAGAACAAGTGCCCCAGCCACATCGACATCCCGGGCTTCCTCAAGGCCAACACTGAGGGCAACTTCGCCGAATCGGCGCGCATCTTCAAGCGCACCATCCCGTTCCCATCGGTCTTGGGCCGCGTCTGCCCGGCGCCGTGCGAGGAGCACTGCCGCCGCGACGAGGTCGAGGAAGCGATCGCGATCCGCGACAGCCACCGGTATGCCGGCGACCAGGTCCTGAAGGCGCAGGCCAACGGCATCAAGGCGCCGGTGCCGTTCGAGGTCCAGCCCAAGTCGGGCAAGCGCGTCGCGGTGATCGGCTCTGGGCCGGCGGGCATGGCTGCGGCCTATTACCTGCTGATCGCCGGCCACGACGTGACCATCTACGAGCGCGACCCGGCCCCGGGTGGCATGCTCCGTTATGGCATTCCGCAGTACCGACTGCCCAAGGTGGAAGTGCTCGAGGCCGAGTACCAGTCGGTCTACGACCTGGGCGGCCAGATGGTGTGCAACGCCGAGCTGGGTAAGGACTTCACCATCGACGACCTGCAGAACCAGGGCTTCGATGCGGTGTGCGTCGCCATCGGCTGCTACGAGACGAACAAGCTGGGCGTGCCGGGCGAGGAAGCGGACGGGGTGCTCGACGGCCTCGAGTACCTGCGCATCGCCACGCTGGGCCTGCCCTATCCAGGCCATGCCGGCACGCGTGTCGTGGTCATCGGCGGCGGCTTTACCTCGATGGACTGCACCCGCACGTCAGTCCGCCAGGGCGCCAAGGAAGTGACGCTCGTTTACCGCCGCGACATGAAGGACATGCCGGCGTCGAATGAGGTTCACGAAGCGCTCGAGGAGGGCGCGCGCGCGATCTTCCAGGCCGCGCCAACGCGCGTCGTGGCGGACCAGAACAACAAGGTCACCGGCGTCGAGTTCCAGCGCATGGCGATGGGCGCGCCTGACGCGTCTGGCCGGCGCCGCCCCGAGCCAGTCGCCGGCACGGAGTTCGTCATCGACTGCGACCGCGTCCTGCTGGCGATCGGCCAGGGGCCGCAGCTCGACTGGCTGTCAAAGGGCGCCGGGGGCATGACCGCCACCAAGAACCGCCGCCTCGCGGCCGACGCGGTCACCTTCAGCACCGGGCGCAAGGGCGTCTTCGGCACTGGGGACGTGCGCGTGGGCGCCGCGACCGTAGTCCAGGCCACGGCCGAGGGACGCCGCTCGGCGTACGCCATCGACGCGTACCTGAAGGGCCTGGACCTCGACGAGATCAAGACGCGCCAGACCCTCGCCGAGCCGCAGCCGGAGTTCCTGAACATCGTCCCCTACAGCGGCGAGATCAAGGAGCCGCGCTACCGGCTCAAGGCAATGCCCGCCGAAGTGCGCAACAAGAGCTACATCGAGTACGAGATCCCCTACAGCCAGCAGGAAGCGATGGCTGAGTCCAAGCGCTGCCTGCAGTGCACCTGCGAGGCGATCGGCTACTGCGACCTGCGCCGCCAGGGCATCGAATACGGCACGACCCTCAAGACGCTGGAACCGGAGCGGACCGGCTTCTCATTCCGCAGCGTCAACGACAACCGCTTCACCGGCACGAATCACGACTACATCCGCGACGACAGCCACGCCTTCATCCTGCGCGAGCCGTCGCGCT
>JARXKQ010000247.1 GCA_030271555.1 Chloroflexota bacterium
CATGCGACCGCTCATCACGAACACTTTGATCGGCGCTGCCGACGATCGTCGCCGGCTGGCCGAAGAGCTACTTGCTCTCGCCCGTCACTAGGACGAGCTAAGCCAATCTCCGCAGCAGCAGCTCACGCGCTCTGCTGCGCGTCATCCGCCACCCCGCTCCAAGGAGCGTGGTCGCGGCTTCCTTGCGGCTACCAGCGCGGCGCGCCGATGTTCGCGAGCTGCTCGATCTTGGCCATCGCGGCCGTGGCGTCCTCGCTCAAGAGCACGCCTTGGAAGACGAGCTCCGTGTCGCCGTTCTGGAGATAGATCAAAGGGCTGCTGACGAACGTGCCCTTGAGGCCGGGATGGCCGCCGATGTTGACGTCCTGCGCGGTGTCACCCAGCAGGAAACGCGCGGCGGTCAGATCGCCGCTCTCCGTGCGGACATTGATCGTGCTGAACCCGCCGACCGCCGTGTAGGTGCAGCTTTCGGCGTCGCCCTCTGAGATGGCGTAGGCGGCGCCCATGACGCCACCGACCTCAGCCGCGCTCAGCAGCCGACAAACACCGGTAGACGGATCGACGCTCTGGCCCGGCCCCGGCGTTGGGATATCGATCGGGAAGCTGAAGCTGGGGATGGCCGGGATGCTGGGGATGGGTGGGATGCTGGGAATCTTGATGCCGCCGCACGCGACGACGAGCAGGGCAACGATGCCCAGTGAAACAACCTTGGCAAGACGCATAGCGATTTGTCCCTCTCTCCTCGAAGCTGGCTGCGGCCAGTCAAACCGCAGCGCGAGTTTACGACACCGTACCTGACGCAGGCTTGTGAATCCGGCCACGGCTACCATCCGGCCGATGACTGACTCGGATGGCGCGGATCGCGCCGCAGCCGCCGACCTCTCAAGCGTGCACGTGGTCGTGCCGCTGCGCGGGGTCGAAAGCGGCAAGAGCCGGCTTGGTCAGGCGCTCGATGCGGAAGAGCGCGAGGTCCTCGTGCTGGGTCTCCTGGGGCGAACGCTTGATGTCCTCGCGGCGTGGCCGCAGGCGCAGCGTGTCTACCTGGTGACCGGCGACGCGGCCACGGCCGACCTGGCGCGTCGTGCCCAGCCCACGCTGACCATCCTGAGCGAGCCGCGCGACGGTGGACTGAACGCTGCGCTACGCGCTGCGCGCGATGCGGCCGCGGCCGCCGGCGCGACCGCTGTCCTGATGCTCCCCGCTGATCTGCCGCTGCTCGAGGTCGCGGCACTCGACCGGCTGCTCGATGGCGCCGACGCCGCCCTCGCGGCGGGCAACGGCCACCCGCTCGTCGTTGTCGCGCCCGCCGACGCGCGCGGCGGCACAAACGCTCTGCTGGTCTCGCCACCCAATCTCATCGAGCCCAGCTTTGGTGAAAGCAGCCTCGCCGCCCACCTCCTGGCCGCCAGTCAGGCGGACGCAACCGTGCAGCTCGTCATCGATCCGGCGCTCGGTTTCGACCTCGACACGCCCGACGACCTGATGCGCCTCGACACTGACGCCGTCCTCGCGCTTGAGCAGCGCGGGCAGCAGATGCTGGCCGCCCAGGCCGCCTCTACCTAGAGCACCGCCCATGCCAACCGTCACGGTCGTGCCGCTGCCGCCGCTACCCGAGATCAAGCCGGGCGACGATCTCGCGGCGTTGATCGCCCAGGCATGGTGGGAGCTGGCCGCCGCGAGCAACGACCTTGCCCCACGTCGCAACGACGTGCTGGTCGTCACCCAGAAGGCCGTCTCCAAGGCAGAGGGCAAACTGGTCGACCTGACGACGATCACGCCCCGGCCAGAAGCGATGGAATTCGCCGAAAAGTGGGATCGCGACGCGCGCCAGGTCGAAGTCGTCCTAAGGGAATCCACCGAAGTCCTCAAGTTCGAGCGCGGCATCGTCATCAGCCGCACCAAGCACGGCTTCGTCTGCGCCAATGCCGGCGTCGATGCGTCCAATACCGGCCGAAAGGACATCGTGACCCTGCTGCCGGATGACCCCGACCAATCCGCCCGGGAGATCCGGGACCGACTACCCGCCCTGCTGGACATTCCCGCCGACCTTGCCCCGGCAGTCATCATCAGCGACTCGTTCGGCCGGCCGTGGCGCTTCGGCATCATGGACGTCGCATTGGGCGTCGCCGGCATCGAACCGCTGATCGACCTGCGCGACACGCCCGACGCGGACGGCCGGATCATGCATTCCACGATCGTCGCCATCGCCGATGAGATCTGCAGCGCAGCGGAGCTCGCCGCCGGCAAGTCGAGCAGGCAGCCGGTTGTCCTGGTCCGTGGCGTGGAGTTCAACAACCGGGGTCAGTCGGAGCCGTCAGTCCAGCGCGAAGTGGTCATGCCGACGGAGATGGACCTCTTCAAGTAGCCTCGGCTGCACACGTGAAGATCGGTCTCCAGATCTCGTCGTTTTCCTGGCCGGGCGGGGACGCCCAGATCGGCCCAACCCTGGCGCGCATCTGTCGCGCGGCCGACGATGCCGGCTTCGACTCGATCTGGGTCATGGACCATCTCTTCCAGATCCGCAGCGTGGGTGAGCCGGAGGAACCCATGCTCGAGGGCACGACTGCTCTCGGTTTCATGGCTGCTCACACCACGCGCGCTCGGCTGGGGCTGATGGTCGGTGCCATCCCCTATCGGCAGCCCGGCATGTGGATCAAGTCGACGACGACCCTTGATGTGCTGAGCGAGGGGCGCGCCTGGTTCGGCATCGGCGCGGCGTGGAACGTGGAAGAGGCGCGCGGCCTGGGCATGTCGTTCCCGGAGCTGCCCGACCGATTCCGCCTCCTCGAGGACACCCTCAAGATGGCCCACCAGGCGTGGACGGGCGCGGGCGAGCCGGGCGCGCCGTTCAAGGGCAAAGTCGTCAGCGCCGGGCGGCTGCTCAACTCGCCCCAGGTCGTATCGCGACCGCGCGTCCCCATCCTGGTGGGCGGCGGCGGTGAGCGGACGACGCTGCGCCTGGTCGCGCGCTACGGCGACGCGTGCAACGTCTTTGGCGCGCCGGACATGCTGCGTCACAAGTTCGAGGTGCTCGCGCAGCATTGCCACGAGGTCGGCCGCGACTACAACACGATCGAGCGCACGAACCTGTCAAGCGTGGCGATCACCCCGGACGGCGCGCAGGGTTCAC
>JARXKQ010000248.1 GCA_030271555.1 Chloroflexota bacterium
CCACGTCCTATGTGTTCAAGGATTCGGACCATGCGGCGGCGCTGTTCAACATGGAGCGCTCCGGCCACGTCTACTCCCGCATATCCAACCCGACCAACGCCGTGCTGGAAGAGCGCATCGCGGCGCTGGAAGGCGGCGTCGCCGGCATCGCGGTGGCCAGCGGACAGGCCGCGATGCACCTGGGCCTGGCCACCATCGCCGGCGCCGGCGCCCACGTGGTGGCGTCGCGCGCCCTGTATGGCGGTTCGCAAAACCTGCTCGGCTATACGATGAAGCGCTTCGGCATCGAGACCACCTTCGTCGACCCGCGCGACATCGACGCCTGGCGCAATGCGATCCGGCCCAACACCAAGGTGCTGTTCGCCGAAACGCTCGGCAACCCCGGCCTCGATGTGCTCGACATTCCGCGCGTGGCCGAAGTCGCGCATGAACATGACCTGCCGCTGATGGTGGACTCGACCTTCACCACGCCCTGGCTGCTGCGCCCGTTCGACCATGGCGCCGACCTGCTGTTTCATTCGGCTACCAAGTTCCTGTGCGGCCATGGCACCGCGGTCGGCGGACTGCTCGTCGACGGCGGCACCTTCGACTGGCAGGCGGCGCACGACCGCACCGGCAACTTCCCGGAACTGTGCGAGCCGTACGACGGCTTTCACGGCATGGTGTTTTCGGAAGAGTCTACGGTCGCGCCGTTCGCGCTGCGGGCGCGGCGCGAAGGCCTGCGCGACTTCGGCGCGGTGATGAGCCCGCACAATGCATTCGCCATCCTGCAGGGTATCGAAACCCTGCCGCTGCGCATGGAAAGGCATGTAGCCAATGCGCGCCGCGTGGTCGAGTTCCTGGCGGCGCATCCGGCGGTGGAGTCGGTGTCCTACCCGGACCTGCCCGATCACCCTGACCATGCGCTGGCGCAGCGCCTGTTGCCGCGCGGCTGCGGCGCGGTGTTTTCCTTCAGCATCCGCGGCGACCGCGCCGCCGGACGGCGCTTCGTCGAGGCGCTGACGATTTTTTCCCACCTCGCCAATGTCGGCGACGCCAAGTCGCTGGTAATACACCCGGCGTCGACCACCCATTTCCGGGTGCCGGCCGACCAGCTTGCCGCCGCCGGCATTACCGAGGGCACGATGCGTCTGTCGGTCGGCCTGGAAGATGTCGATGACCTGATCGAAGACCTGTCGCGCGGCCTGAAAGCCTCGCAGAAAGGACGCTGACATGGACTACCTCGTACAGGGAAGCCGCGCTTACTGCTACACCGGTGGCAAGGCCTACAACCTGGCGCAGCCGACCGCGGTCTTCATCCATGGCGCGCAGAATGACCATTCGGTATGGGGCTTGCAGACGCGTTACTTCGCGCACCATGGCTATAACGTGCTGGCGGTGGACTTGCCGGGACATGGACGCAGCGCGGGTCCGGCCTTGACCAGCATCGAGGCGATCAGCGCCTGGTTGCTAGCGCTGCTGGACGCCGCCGGTGTCGAGCGCGCCTTGCTGATCGGGCATAGCATGGGCTCGCTGGCGGCGCTGGAAACCGCCGGCGCCGCACCGTCGCGGGTCAGCAAGCTGGCACTGGTCGGCACGGCCTACCCGATGCGGGTGTCGGACGCGTTGCTCGGCGCAGCGCGCGACGACGAACAGCGCGCCATCGACATGGTCAACATCTGGTCGCATTCGACGATGTCGCCCAAGCCGTCGAGCCCGGGGCCGGGTTTCAATGTGATGGAAGGCTCGCGCCGGCTGATGCAGCGCATCGCGGCGCGCGGTCCGGCGCAATTGTTCCATACCGATTTCTCGGTCTGCAACAGCTATGCCGGCGGCGAGGCGGCGGCGGCACGGGTGACCTGCCCTACCCTGCTTCTGCTGGGGCAACGCGACATGATGACGCCGCCCAAGGGCGCCCGCCTGATGAAGGAATCCATCCTGCATGCGCGCAGCGTCGAGGTCGCGGCCAGCGGTCATTCGCTGATGACGGAACAGCCGGATGCGGTGCTGGAGGCGCTGTACGGGTTTGCGACGGAGTTGTGACGGAGGCACAGGCCTCGTAGGTCGGGCTGCAAAGCCCGACATGCCGGCCGC
Organism: Chloroflexota bacterium; assembly: GCA_030271555.1. Taxonomy (GTDB): domain Bacteria; phylum Chloroflexota; class Limnocylindria; order Limnocylindrales; family CSP1-4; genus JALYGJ01. The sequence goes on from JARXKQ010000248.1 coordinate 2,074, forward strand.
CGCAAGGGCCAGCCGTTTGCATCCCTCGCGGCTCCGAATGTCGGGCTTCCTTCGTCAGCCCGACCTACAAAAATAATCGGCCAGCGTCTGCTGTAGTCCCTGCTCGACCGCAGCCTCCACCGCCTGCGACAAGGGCATATGGTCGGTCGCGGTGAAGACGAACATCCGATAGACATCGGCCAGCTTCAGCTGCCCCGGGTTTGCCAGCAACGTCCAGCTGTCCAGGCCTGTGGTCTGGCGCTTGCCGAATTGCACACGGCGTCGCGCTGCCTCGTGGCGGATGCGTCCGACCCAGCCCGCATCCAGCATTTGCTGCAGCAAGAGCTCCGACTCCTCGAAGCCGATGCGGGTGCCCGCCCGCAGCGCCGCCGCCGAGACCGCCGCCATGTCGCTGCTGCGGGCCTGGTACAACAGTTCCAGCAACAGCAGCGCGTCGATGAATTCGCTGCCCGGCAGCGCCACGTGCCACCAGCGTTCGTAGCGCACCACCGGCAGCGCCGCCGTCAGGGTGGCGCCCATCAGCGTGATCAGCCAGCCGAGGTAGATCCAGACCAGGAACAAGGGAATCGCCGCCAGCGCGCCATACAGCACGGTATAAGTAGGAAAGCTGGCGACGAACACCGCGAACAGCCGCTTTGACAACTCGAAGGCGATGGCCGCCAGCACGCCGCCGCAGGCCGCATCGCGCCAATCGATGAGCCGGTTCGGCACCACCATGTAGAGCAGCGTGAATGGGCCAGCGGTCAGCGCCAGCGACACCAGCGTAAACATCACCGCGCCCAGCAGCGGCACCTTGAGCACCACGCCATTGGTGGCGGCAAACAGGTAGCCGGTGACCGAGATCGACACGCCGATCAGCAGGGGTCCGAGCGTGATGACTGCCCAGTAAGTCAGCACCCGCTGCGCGAACGGCCGGCCGGTGCGCACGCGCCAGATGCGGTTGAAGGTGCGGTCGACCGTGCCGATCATCGCTACCGCGGTGGCAATCAATGCCACTGCGCCGACGGCAGACAGGCGCGTGGCCTGGCTGGCGAACTGGTTCAGG
>JARXKQ010000249.1:0-1394 GCA_030271555.1 Chloroflexota bacterium
GGCCAAGGACGGCGCGCAGGTGATGCTGTTCCAGGAACTCTTCTACTGGCCCTACTTCTGCCAGGTGCAGGATGCGCAGTACTACTCATACACCGAGCTGATCCCCGACGGCCCTACCACCAAACGGATGCAGGATTTGGCCAAGCAAACGGGCATGGTCCTGATCGTCCCGATGTACGAAGAGGACGAGCACGCCGCGGGCATCTATTACAACACCGCCGCTGTGATCGATGCCGACGGCAAGTACCTGGGCAAGTACCGCAAGACCCACATCCCGCACGTCAAGGGCTTCTGGGAAAAGTTCTACTTCCGTCCCGGCAACTTGGGCTATCCGGTGTTCGAAACCGCAGTCGGCCGAGTCGGTGTCTACATCTGCTACGACCGGCACTTCCCGGAGGGCGCCCGCGCGCTGGGACTCAATGGCGCCGAGATGGTGTTCATCCCCTCGGCCACCTCGCGCGGCCTGTCGGAATACCTGTGGCGCGTCGAGCAGGTCTCACATGCCCTGGCGAACGGCTACTTCGTGGGCACGATCAACCGCGTCGGCATCGAGAAGGACCTGGGCGACGACGACTTCTACGGCCAGTCGTACTTTGTCGATCCGCGCGGCCAGTTCATCGGCGATGTGGGCGACGCGCACAACGAAGAGCTGCTCGTGCGTGACATGGACCTCGACATGATTCACGAGGTCCGCAACACGTGGCAGTTCTACCGCGATCGCCGGCCGGACGCGTACGGCGACTTGGTCCGACCCTAACGACCAGCCGACCCGCACCATTGGGGCGCCCGTTGAACGGCATTCAGATCGGCGTCCGCGTCGCGCTGGACGCGCCGTCGAACTCAGCGAGCGACACGCTTCGCCCGTTCCTGCTGACGATGGTGCCGGTGTGGCTCGTCACGCTCTGGGCGGCGCGGGTGGTGCTGCGCAGCCGCTAGGTTGGCGGCGCCGCGACCAGCCCGCAGATAACCGTGACTACGATCTGGGCGCCATCGCGCGCGTCGACTTCCAGGTCGAGCGTCGCGTTCTGATCTGACACTTCGAGAAAGGCGTTCCCGTCGCCCTCGCCGCTGCGGGGATTGATTGTGTACGTGACGCCGCCGCTGGGGCCGCCAACGCTGATCTTCGCCTCGAAGTCATCGCTCGAGTCATCGATCGCCAGGGCGGCATCGCGCAGCACTAGGTCGAGCGCGACGAAGCCATCGGGTGCGCCATTGTTGGCGTAGTTCACGCTGAACCTGTTCTGCTCGGGCTGATAACGACAGGCGCCGGGCGCCACCGCGCGATACGAGCCGTCGTGCGGCCCGTCGGTGATGTCGATCTCCATCTCCGCTGAGGGCCCGGTCGGCTGGGGCGCCCCGGTCGGGCTGGGCTGGGCGCTCGTGGTCGGCCCACC
>JARXKQ010000249.1:1494-3109 GCA_030271555.1 Chloroflexota bacterium
CGGTCGGCTGGGGCGCCCCGGTCGGGCTGGGCTGGGCGCTCGTGGTCGGCCCACCGGTGTTGATCGGGCTTGGCGTGGCGTGCGGCGGAACGTAGTAGCCGTTGCAGGCGACCGCGACGATGCCAACGACGACGATCAACGCGATTTGGCGCTTCATCCCTTCTAGGATCGCGCCAATGCCAACGATGCGTGATCTATCCTTCCGCCTTCTTCAAGTGAGCAGAGGGCGTCACGCGGATGGACTTCGGATTCACGCTCAAGCCCGATCACACGATTGAGCGAACGATTGCGCTGACCCAGCAGGCGGAGCAGGGCGGCTTCAGCCACGGCTGGCTGTTCGACTCGCACGTGCTGTGGAAAGACCCATACCCGCTCATGACGGTGATGGCGCTCAACAGCACGCGCCTCAGGCTGGGGACGTGCGTCACCAATCCCGCGACGCGCGAGCCAAGCGTGACCGCGAGCGCCCTCGCGACGCTCAACGAGATCAGCCGCGGTCGCATGGACCTGGGCATCGGCCGTGGCGATTCGGCGCGGCGCGTCATGGGCAAGCCGCCCACTACGCTCGCCCGTCTTGAGGCCGCGACCAATGAGATCCGCGATCTGGTCGAGGGCCGCACCGTGACCGAGGACGGCACGGATATGCACTTCACCTGGACGCGACGCGACAAGCTGCCTGTCTGGATCGCCGGCTATGGGCCCAAGGCGCTCGAGCTGACCGCGCGCATCGCCGACGGGGTGATCCTCCAGCTGGCTGATGTGGATCTCATCCGCTGGTTCGTGGGCCAGCTGCGCGACTACGCCAACGCCGCCGGTCGCGACCCGCGGCAGATCAAGGTCATGGCCGCCGCGCCCGCGCACATCGGCGACGCGGCTGATTGCCGCGACCGGGTGCGCTGGTTCCCCGCCCTCGTGAGCAATCACGTGGTCGATCTTGTGAACAAGTACGACCCGGCCGACCTACCGCCGGGGCTGACTGCATACGCTCGGAACCGGGCGGGCTACGACTACCTGCACCACGCCGAAGTGGGATCCGACAACGCCGGCTTTGTGACCGACGACGTGGTCGACCGTTTCTGCGTCATCGGCTCGGTCGACGAGCACCTCGCCAAGCTCACCGCGCTGGCCGACGCGGGCGTCGACCAATTCAACATCTACCTCATGAACGGCGACGAGGAAGCCACGCTCGCCACGTACGCGCGCGACATCGTGCCGCGCATGAGTGGGGTCGCGGCCGCGCACTCCTAAGCGGTTGGACCGTATCGAACAGCCGCCGGTAATCGTCGTAACTCAATAGGAATGTCGATGAGCCTCGCCAATCGGGGTTCGGGAGCCACCATTCCTATACTTGGATGCTTCCAACGAGTTCGACGTGTCTAGCCGAGTGATTCCTTGATTTGTCCCAATTGCGGGCGGCGCAACTCAGCCGGCGCCACCTTCTGTAGCCGCTGCCACCAGCGCCTGCCGCTCGCCAACAAGCTCACCGGCAACCAGCGCCGCGTGGTGATGGTCGAGCCGCGCGGCGGTGGCGGCAGCGGCGCGATCGTGCTCGGCGTTGCCCTGCTGGCGGGCTTCCTGTTCATTGGGGGCGCGGCCGCCATCTACCTGAGATCGG
>JARXKQ010000250.1 GCA_030271555.1 Chloroflexota bacterium
CGTCAGCAAGCCTGGCCTGCGCGTGTACGCAACCAAGACGGACATCCCGCGCGTGCTGGGCGGCCTGGGTGTCGTCATCGTCAGCACCAGCCACGGCATCATGACCGGCGCCCGCGCCCGACAGGCGCAGCTGGGCGGCGAAGTCCTGGCCTACGTCTGGTAATAGGCAATGTCACGAATCGGCAGACTCGCCATCCCCATCCCGGCCGGTGTCACGGTCGATGTTGAGGGCAGCCATGTCGCGGTCAGCGGGCCCAAGGGCAAGCTGGAGCGCGACCTGTCGCCGCACTTGCGCATCGTCAAAGACGACGGCGTGCTCCGCGTTGAGCGGCCCAACGACGAGAAGAAGTCCCGCGAATTGCACGGCCTGACGCGGACCCTGCTCAACAACATGGTCATCGGCGTGACCGAGGGTTTCCGCAAGCCACTCGAGATCACCGGCGTTGGCTATCGCGCTCAGATGGTGGGCAAGAAGCTCCAGCTCAACCTGGGCTACTCGCATCCCATCGAGATCGACCCGCCGGCCGGCATCAGCTTCGACATTGAGACACCTATCAAGCTGGCCGTAGTGGGCATCGACAAGGAGCTCGTCGGTCACATCGCGGCGCGTATCCGCGCCACCCGCAAGCCTGAGCCCTACAAGGGCAAGGGGGTCCGCTACGCCGGCGAATTCATTCGCCGCAAGGCCGGCAAGGCGGGCAAGATCGGAGGCAAGAAGTGAGCCTCGCTACCTCACGTGATAGCGCGCGCCAGAAGCGCCATACCCGTCTGCGCCTGACCCTGTCAGGCACGGCCGCCCGGCCGCGCCTGGCCGTTTTCCGCAGCCTCAATCAGATCTATGCCCAGCTCATTGACGACTCGGCTGGCAAGACCCTAGCGAGCGCATCGTCGCTCGAGAGCAGCATGCGCAGCGGCAAGGGCACCAAGACGGACCATGCCAAGCAGGTCGGTAAGCTGCTTGCCGAACGCGCCCGCGCGGCCGGCGTCAAGAAGGTCGTTTTCGATCGAGCCGGTTTCCGCTATCACGGCCGCGTGCGCGCTCTGGCTGACGCCGCGCGTGAAGCCGGCCTCGACTTCTAGCTTGTTTAGGAGAACCGCTTAGCTATGCCCAGGATCGATCCCGCGCGCCTCACGCTCGAGGAGCGCGTCGTCCAGATCAACCGCGTCGCCAAGGTGGTCAAGGGCGGCCGGCGCTTCTCGTTCAGCGCGGTCGTCGTAGTCGGCGATGGCGCCGGCCACGTCGGCGTCGGGCTGGGCAAGGCGGGTGAAGTGCCCGAGGCCATCCGCAAGGGCGTCGAGGACGCGAAGAAGCACCTCATCAAAGTGCCGATGGTCGGCACGACGATTCCGCACGCCGTCACTCAGCAGTTCGGCGCATCGACCGTGTTGCTCAAGCCTGCCTCGCAGGGCACGGGCGTCATCGCCGGTGGCTCGGTTCGCGCCGTGGTCATCGCCGCGGGCATCCGCGACATCCTGAGCAAGTCGCTCGGATCGACCAATCCGGTCAACGTCGTGCGCGCCACGCACGAGGCGCTCAAGAGCATGAGCAGTGCCGAGGAGATCGGCGCGCGACGCGGCAAGAAGCTGCGCAGCGTCATCAGCGGCCAGCCGGGCTCCGGCCCGCGCGCGGGGGCGCCGGCCAATGGCTAAGCTCAAGGTCACGCTCATCAAGAGCCCCATCAGTCACACCCAGCGCACACGCGCGACGATGTACGCCCTGGGCCTGCATCGCATCGGCCAGACGGTCGTCATCGACGACACGCCCGAGCTGCGCGGCATGACTCGCGCCATCCGCTTCCTGCTCCAGACCGAGCAGGTCGAAGGCGCCGAGTCGACTGCCAAGCCGGCGGTGACCAAGCCGGCTGCGCGCAAGAAGGAAGCGAGCAAATCGTGAAGCTGCATGACCTGCGCCCGGCGACCGGCGCGCGTAAGAAGCGCACTCGTGTCGGCCGCGGTATTGCTGCCGGCCAGGGCAAGACCGCCGGCCGCGGCACCAAGGGCCAGCGCTCGCGCACCGGTTCGAGCATCCCCGCCTGGTTCGAAGGCGGCCAGACCCCGATCCACATTCGTGTGCCCAAGCTGCACGGCTTCAAGAACAAGTTCCGCGTCGAGTACGCGGTGGTCAACGTGGGCCAGATCTCGGCCTATGCCGAGGCCGGTCGCCTGGGCACCGCTAAGCCGCCCACCGTCAATGCCGAATCGCTCGCCCAGGCGGGCCTGATCCGCGGCGACGACAAGCCGCTCAAGATCCTGGGCCAGGGCGACGTCGGGCTCAAGCTCTTTGTTGCCGCCGACGCCTTCAGCGCCAGCGCCAAGTCGAAGATCGAGGCGGCAGGTGGCTTCGTCCAGCTGCTCGCCCCGGAGAAGACAGAGGCCGACGAGACAAGGGAACCGAAGCAGAAGAAGGCCGACAAGCGCGCCAAGCCAGCCAAGGCCGACAAGGCCGGCACGGCCGACGCGCAGGCAGAGACCGCCCAGGCGGAACCGGCCAAGGCCGAATCGGAGGCCCCGGAGGCCGAGTCGGAAGCTCCAGTCACGGAAAGCGAATCGTCCGAATCGGCTGAAACCGAAAGCTAAGGCCCGAAGGGGATCAAGAAATGATCGAGGCGCTGATCAACGCATTCCGCGCGCCGGACATCCGGCGCCGGATCATCTTTGTCCTGGTGATGCTGGTCGTCTACCGGATGCTGGCCGTTGTGCCGGTGCCGAACGTCAACCACGCTGCACTCGACAACCTGATCAATAACCAGACGTTCCTGCAGCTGCTCGACCTCTTCTCCGGCGGCGGCCTGCGTTCGTTCTCGATCGTCGCCATGGGCGTCAACCCCTACATCAATGCCTCGATCATCATGCAGCTCATGCAGGGCGTGGTGCCGCGCCTCCAGGCCCTGTCGCGCGAAGGCGAATACGGCCGGACGCGCCTTAACCAGTACACCCGCTACCTGACCGTGCCGCTCGCGCTGCTCCAGGCGTACGGCTATCTGGCCATCCTGTCGCAGAGCCAGATCGTTGCCCCCATCGACATCCTCGATCCGACCACGCTGACCCAGATGATCACTCTCGCCGGCGGCACGCTACTGGCGATGTGGATCGGCGAGATCATCACTG
>JARXKQ010000251.1 GCA_030271555.1 Chloroflexota bacterium
AACTATCGCGAAGTCGAAGACATCATCAAGTTCATCACCGCGAGCAAGGACACCAAGTTCTCCTACCAGCCGGAGCACGTGCTGCCACCCGCAACGGTGCCGCCGCCGGTCGATGAGGAGGGTTGGCGCGATCCCAGCTACTCGCCGCCGCCCAGCGCCACGCCCGTGCCCGCCTGCTGGCGCGCACCAGCCTCAACCCCCGCGCCGGGCACGCCCGCACCCATCACCAGCCCCGGTACTGCAAGCAGCCCGCGCGTCATCGAGATCCACGCGACGGCCAGCCTGACCTGGACTGATGCCAGCGGCGCCACTTTGAGCCAGATCCCGGTCGTCCAGGGCGAGACGATCTCGTTCCACGTGATCAACGACGCCGGCTTCAACCACAACTTCCATATCGGTGGGGCGTCGGAGCTCTCGTCGGCGCCGGAGAACACCGACCTGCCGGGCATTGCACCGTGGGCATCGGGCGAGCAGGACTTCACCTGGACGGTCGACAACCTGCCCGACCAGCCCCAGTTCGCCTGCACGTTGCTCGGCCACTACACCTCCATGCACGGCGACTTCGTCGTGCAGCAACCGGCGCAGTAGATGGCCCAGTACGCGTTGCCGCCCGGGGCTGTTCGTCGGCGGACCGTCTTCGGCCTGCTCGATGCCGACAGCTGGAAGTGGGCCACGATCAAGGCCACCTTCTGGTTCCTGCTGGTCATCTTCCTGCAGGGCTACGTGCCCGACCGTGCCTATTACTTCACCGTGTCGCCCACCGTCGATCTGGGCTTCAACGCAATCAGTCCCATCAACCTGTGCCCGGCGGAGAACGACCGCGGTGAGCGCAAGATGCCCTGCCCCGTGCCTGCGGGAGCGATCCTCCCGTGGGACGCGAGCCCGCCTGAGCTCGTGCTGCCCGAAGGCCTCACCGGTGCGCTCGTCTACACCAGCGGCTCGACGCTGTACTTGATCGGCGGCGAGACCGCGTCAGGGACCACGCCGAGCGTGATTTCCACGAGCGTCAGCGAAGACGGCAACCTCTCGATCTGGACCGACGCGCCCGCACTGCCAGCGCCGCGCAGTCACGCGACCGCGCTCAACCTGGCGGGCGTGCCCTACGTGATTGGTGGCCTTGACGCGAGCGGCCAACCCACTCAATCCGTCTATGTGGGCACGATCGTCCAGGGCAAGCTCACCGGCTGGACGGAATCGACCGATCTGGCGCTACCCGTGGCGCTCAGCGATGCCGTGGGCACCTCAACGGCGAGCGGCCTCTACCTCTTTGGCGGCCGCACGGCCGCCGGCCTGTCGGACAAGGTCTGGCTGAACGCCCTTGACGCCACGACGGCGAAGCTGGGCAGGTGGGTGGAGCAGACACAGCTCGTCATGCCTGAGCCGCGCGCCGAGGCGACGATTGGCAACACCGGTGCGTCGGTCTACATCCTCGGGGGAGTCGGGCCCAACGGCGTCACCAACCTCGTCTACTACCTGGGCCTCGACACCAAGGGTTTGCCCGCGGTCAACGCCAAGACACAGCAGCCGCACGGCTGGGGCGTGTCGGTCAATCAGTCCGCGTCGGCGGCCTTGCCTGAGCCGCGCGCCGGCGCCACGACATTCGTCAACTCCGGCGCCATCTGGGTGCTGGGCGGACGCGGTTTCGACAACAAGGTCACGAACACCGCCTGGTGGGCGGTGCCCAACTCGGCCGATGGCACGATTTCGCGGTGGTCCGAGCTCGATGCCTCGGACCTGCTCGAGCCCCGCGCCGGCGCCAGCGTGGCCGCGATCGGGTCGCACGCCTTCGTGATCGGCGGCGCCAACGACACGGGATTGCTCAATACATCGTTGCGCGCCGACCTCGCACCGCGATCGCCCTACTTCCGCCTTGGCCTATTCGGGGTGACCGTGCCGGCCCTGTCGATCAAGGGCGAGATCGGCCAGCAGCTCGGCTACATCGTGGCCGGGTCAGCCGCCCTGGGCAACCTCGTGCTCCTGATCATCATCGGCTGGATGTACTCGCACAAGCCAGAGACGTTCCGCTTCTTCCGCTTCGTCACCCGCGGCCGCTTCCGCCCGCCGCCGCAGGACGACTACTCGCCCTAGTCCCGCTGGCCGCGCGCCCTAGGCGCTCGCCCGTTCGCTCGAATCTCCCCAATTGGACGCGCCTGCGTCCCGACGTGTCGCGATCCTGCATTTCTGGGGCTCAACTGCGGCATTTCCCACCTCCGCCGAACGCACGGGCATCCGGATGAGCGGAACCCGCCCCGAATCCGCCGATCGATGGATGCCGCGGCGTCCAAATGAGAGGAACCGCGGGCCCCAACCCGCCCTGGCTCGCGCGAACCACGCATATTCCACGGTGGCGACGGTTAGTCACATGAGGTCCCATTCGACGCCTGAACTTGAGCGTGGATGCGAATTAGTCCAAGAAGCGCCGCGCATGCCGAACGAACCTGGTTAGCCGTTGCCACGCTGCAACCTGACTAAGTTGACGCGCCGATTAGGCGCGGCCGCCATGGCCCAGCTCCGTCAGCGGCTGGCGCGAGTCGAAGCCTGCGTTGACCTCGTGCCACCAGTTGATCGAGTTGCCCTCGCCCAGGCGCCAGCACAGCCAAATGGGCATGCCGCTGGCAAGCGCCGGGAAGTCGATCAAGCCGGTATTGATGTCGCGCAGCGTGACGCCCCACTCGTCTATCTGACTGACCGCGTACTGCATGCGCCGCACGGCATGACGCTGCTCGCGCTCCATCTCGGCCAGTTGCTCGGCGTGCTCAGCCGAGCCGTTCGACTTCTGGCCCTTCTCGATCAGTGGCTGCAGCGCGGCCACGCGGTCGCGATCGGCCTTGAGCTGCTCGAGCAGGGGCTGAAAGTCGGCCAGCAGCGCGTTGGCCTCGTCGATCCCAAAATAGCGCGCCATCAGCGTGATTTTCGCACCAAGGCCGCTCGGCCCTTCCGATCGCTCGGCCCGCCATCGAAGATTGTGGTCGCAACGACCAACCAGACCGCATCGGCCGGCATCTATTGAGTAAGACCGGGGCGGGGATGTAGGGGAGGCGATGGACCGCGAGCTCCTGCTCAAGGCGCGCGCCGGTGATCGGGAGGCGTTCGAGTTGATCGT
>JARXKQ010000252.1 GCA_030271555.1 Chloroflexota bacterium
CCGCTGACGCCCTGGCCGCTGGGTGGGGCGGTAGGTCCGCTCGGTGTTGCGGTAGGGCCGCTCGTGGATGAGTTCGTCGGCGCGGCTGTGGGTGTAGCAGCCGGCCCGGCGCAGGCGGCGAGGATCAGGGCCACGCCGGCGAGCAACGCCGAGCGGGTGCGGATACCTGAGATCAAGCGATGAATCCTCCAATTTGGTCAGGTTGTCAGACCAAGATTGGGCGGACGAGGTCAACGACTCGTTGGTGGTTTGTTAACGCTCCGTAAACAGGTTGGCCGCTCCCTGCCAAACGGCCGCGAACGACTGGCGCAGCCGAACGATCTCGGCGTGTTGCGCACCGGCGAACGTGGTGGCGGCACTCGTCGTTTCCGGTGGCGCCGTGGGGTTTACGGCGAGCCACGCCTCCACCTCGTGCGCCGCAACGGCGGCGTCGTTCATCGCGCCCAGGGCGTCCTGGACGCGCACCAATCGAGCGATCGCGTCCGCGGCAGTCGCTTCGCCGATGCCTTCGCGCAGTGACTCGACGGTGTAGCGCAACCGGCGCGCACCGCGGCGCAGCGCGTGCCACGCAATCTCGTCGCCCCCAGCAAGCGCCGTGTCGGCGGCGGCGCGCATCTCGTCAGCGCCCGCCGCAATTCGTGCGGGGGCGGCCGCGGCGAGCGTTTCCGGCACATCGACCTGCGCCAGCGCGGCGCCAGCATCTGCGGTGAAAATCAGGTAGTCGCCCACGAACTTGGCGTATGCCAAGTCGTCGATCAAGGCCACGAGTCGCGCGTGGGCCTGTGCCCGCCGCTCGCGCCACGTTTCGGCGAGCGGCGCCAATACGTCCTGCGGCGGCAGGGCGTTGCGCAACACATCGAGGTCGCGCACCTCGCCCAGTGCATCGGCGACGCGGCGCAGCTCAGCGACATACCGCCGCCGCGCGCCCTTCTTGAAGGCGCTGCCAAAAACCCGCCACGCGGTGCGCATGCGCCGCGTCGCCACGCGCATCTGTTTGATCGCCTGCGGGTCGCCGGTCCGCGCCACGTTCTCGCGCTCGATCATGCGCAGCAGCTGGCGCCGCAGCAGAATCCGCCCGGCGTCCGCCATCGTGTCACTCGGCAGGACGCGTTGCGCCGCATTTGCGAGCTCGGCGGCAATGACCATCTTCGAGCGCGCCTCGGGCACGCCGATCCCCGCAGCAGCAATCTCGTCGCCCAGAGCTTGCAACGCGGCCTCAGAGCCGCTGTGCAACTCAACCTCGAGCTGCTTCAGCGACCCTGCCGCGCGGCCGCCGGCGAGCACAACGCAGTCGTCGATCGAAACCACGACGACCGCGTCGCCCACATGCGCCTCGACCTCGCGCCGTTCCTGCTCCACCCGGAAGCGCTCGATCAGCCGCCGGGCGCCCGCAACCTCGATGACCCGCGTCCGCGCCTCGCTCTCGGGCCACTTGGCGACGTCTAGCGCGCGTCGAGCCGGTGCTTCGAGCTCGTCGCGCCGATGCAGGCCGCCCCGCACCTCCAGGTCGGATTTCAGCGTGATTACCGTCTGGCGACCAATCCGGCGCAGTCGGGCCCCGTAGCCGGCAGCTCCCAGCGCCCCATCGGCCGTGTCGAAATATCGGTCGGTGATCTCCAGGTTTCGCCAGGCGTCAGGCTGCGCACCCAGGCGCTCGCTCAGCCACGCCTGCGCCGCGGCGAGGTCCTCGACCAGGAACTTGAGCTCGAGCTCCTCGCTCACCCAGCGCCGGTGGACGACTGAGCAATCGCCATGAGCGTGTCGAATGAGTCCCTGTGGCCGGGTGCGCGAAGGACATCCTCGACGCGCTGCCAGCGATCATTGGTGTCGAGCTGCCACGCGCGACGGTCGTCGCCCAGCATCAGTTCGATGATCTGGCGCAGCCGCGCCCGGCTCTCCGCGTCCTCGACCGGCGCTACAGCCTCTACGCGCCTATCGAGGTTGCGCTCCATCACGTCAGCTGAGCCGATCAAGAATTGTTCGCGCTCGCCCTGGCCGAACACGAAGATGCGCGAGTGCTCGAGGAAGGGGCCGACGATCGAGCGTACGCGGATCGTCTCAGAGAACCCAGGCACGCCCGGCCGGACCGAGCACATGCCGCGGACGATGAGGTCGATGGGGACCCCAGCCTCGCTCGCGCGGTAGAGCGTCGCGATCATCGCGGGGTCAACGATCGCGTTCAGCTTGAGCACGATCCGGCCGTCGCCGTGGGTTCGCTGCCGCTCGGTCTCGGCGTCGATCAGCTCAGTCAGGCGCGCGCGCAGCGCCGACGGCGCGACGAGCAGCTTGCGGTAGCGCGTCTGGCGCGAGTGGCCGGTCAGCAGGTTGAACAGCTCGGTCACGTCCGCGCCCAGCTCCGGGTCGGCCGTGAGCAGGCCCAGGTCGACGTAGGCCCGCGCGGTCTTGGAGTTGTAGTTGCCGGTTCCGATATGGACGTACCGGCGGAGGCCTCGACCTTCCCGCCGGACCACCAGCGCCGCCTTGGTGTGGGTCTTGAGCCCGACCAGGCCGTAGGCAACGTGGGCCCCGGCGCGTTCCAGTGCGCGCGCCCACACGATGTTGGCCTGCTCGTCAAAGCGGGCCTTGATCTCGACCAGCACCACGACCTGCTTGCCCGCTTCAGCCGCGCGGATCAGGGCGCGCACGATGGGCGAGTCGCCGCTGGTGCGGTAAAGCGTCTGCTTGATGGTCAGGACGTCAGGATCATCGGCGGCCTGCTCGATGAACCTTTGGACGGATGCCGCAAAGGACTCATATGGGTGGTGTACGAGCAGGTCGCCCGCACGGACGGCGGCAAAGACGTCGATCTCGTCATCGGGATCGACCGGCACCAGGCGCGGTGGCACAGTGGGCTGCCAGGCGGGCAGCTGCAGGTCGGCGACGTCGAGCTCGGCGATCTCGTTGAGCGCTGACAGATCGAGCATGCCGCTGATCTCGTAGACGTCGGCGGCCTCGATGCCCAGGCCGCGCATCAACAGCTGGCGCGTGACGTGGGGCATCGTGCGTTCGATCTCGAGCCGCACGACCTTGCCGAAGCGGCGCTTGCGCAGCTCCTCCTCGATGGCCATGAGCAGGTCGGGCGCCTCTTCCTCTTC
>JARXKQ010000003.1 GCA_030271555.1 Chloroflexota bacterium
CGAGCGGCAAGCCTGGCCAGGTCCTTGGCCTGCATTTCTTCAACCCCGCTCCGGTCATGCCACTCGTCGAGGTGGTCATCGGCCAGCAGACCGATTCGAAGATCGTCGAACTGGCCACGGAGTTCACCGCTGGATTGGGCAAGACGCCCGTCGCCTGCGCCGACTCGCCCGGTTTCATCGTCAATCGGGTCAATCGGCCGTTCACGCTGGAGGCGCTGCGGATGCTCGAAGCGGGTGAGGCTGGCGTGGAGCAGATCGATCGAGCGGTTCAGTCGGCCGGCTATCCCATGGGGCCGTTCGCCTTCATGGATCTCGTGGGGATCGACGTCAATCTGGCCGCGGCCACCGCGGTCTGGCACGGCTTCGACGAGGCCGTTCGGTTCGCGCCATCGCAGATTCAGCGCGATCTGGTCGCGGCGGGCGACCTCGGGCGCAAGACGGGCCAGGGTTTCTACGTCTACGAAGACGGCAAGCCGATCGGGCTTTCCGACCGACTTCCCGCGGTTGCCCAGCCCACCACGGACGTGCTGGAAGCCGATGCAATCGTTTCGCGCATCGAGCTCGCGATCATCAACGAGGCCTACCACGCGGCAGGCGAAGGCGTCGCCCAACCACCTGATATCGACCGCGCCATGAAGCTGGGCTCGAACCATCCGTACGGCCCGTTCGAGCGCGTCGCTGCCCTTGGCCTGCGCACTGTTGTGACCGGGCTACGCGATCTCGAACAGCACTACGGCGAGCGGTTCCGTGTCGCACCCGCCCTGTGGCAGATCGCCTCGATCTAGGTCTTGCGCCACGCGACGAGACGCGTCGCGCTGCGGTCACACCACACCAACCCCAATTCGTGCGGCACCGCGCCTGAGCGCGTGGCAAGCGCCTTTACCCAATCGCGCGATGAACCAGTGAACGCTGACGCGAACACCTGCGGGTAGCGGCCCAGGATCTCGCGATTCCGGCGCGTGTCGCGCACGATCCAGGCTGCGGCAACTCGGTACGGGCCCAGCTCGCCGCCGGTCGCGATGGCGAGCTGCTCGGCCTCAGCAATCTTGCGTGTCGTGCTTTTGAGAAGCTCGGATTCGCCGGCTTCGTCGGAAGCTCGAACGTTCGTTGCCGGCCAGTCAGTCGGCCAAGTCGGAGTGCCAGCTCCTGGATGGCGAGGTGACCGGCGTCATCCGGTTCTTGGACCGGGTCGCGTCCAAACTCAACGCGGAGATAGATTCCGAGCGCTTGGGCGAGCGCGAACCACACCTCGAGTGACGCCCCGCGTCCGTGGCCACGCTCGATCTGACTCACTCGCGACGGCGACAGCCCCACCTTGTCGCCCAACGTGCCCAAACTCCATCCACGCCGTTTTCGCGCCGTCCGAATCCGCGTCCCGAGCGCGACCGCCTCTGTTACCGCCAACCGGCGGCCCTCGAGCACGGCTCCCGAACGTGATTTGTTGATCCGCCGCGGCATAAGTCCGTCCACCGGCGGGTGAGCAGGGCAACGACACTCCCATTCTCAACTTGGCTGCTTATCGACCGCTTACGAGGTCCAACCGGCGGCCTTGGTCGTCCACAGCCCAAGTCGGAGCTCGAATTGCGCAGAAAGTCGGCGTCGGGAGGCTGACTCGGTCCGATAAGGACGCGCGTGGCCAAGAGTTGAGAATGGCAGTGCAAGCGGCCAGAACTCGCCGGGCGCGGGTGCGCTTCGGTAGCACGACATGCGGAGTAGGGCGGACCTTTGGGCTATGCCGGTGCTGGTAGGCACCGCTCCTACAATCGGCCCATGACCCGGGACCTCGGCCGGCCCGTGCGCGAAGCATGGATCGTGAGCGCCGTTCGCACGCCTATCGGCAGGTATGGCGGCGCGCTCGCGCGCGTGCGGCCCGATGACCTCGCCGCGACCGCGATCAAGGCCGCGGTCGAGCGGTCCGGCGTCCGTCCCGACGCAATTGATGACGTGATCCTGGGGGCGGCCAACCAGGCCGGCGAGGACAACCGCAACGTGGCGCGCATGAGCGCGCTGCTGGCTGGGCTACCGGTCAGCGTGGGTGGCCAGACGGTCAATCGGCTGTGCGGCAGTGGCCTGCAGGCGATCAACTCCGCCGCGCACGCAATCATGGTCGGCGACGGCGATGCGTTCGTTGCCGGCGGCGTCGAGTCGATGAGCCGCGCGCCGTACGTAATGGCCAAGGCTGAGACGCCGTTCGAGCGCGGCGCCCGCGAGATGTACGACACGACGCTCGGCTGGCGCTTCACGAACCCCAAACTGGCCGCGCTGTACCAGCCGTTCACGATGGGCGAGACCGGCGAGAACGTGGCCGAAGCCAACAAGGTCAGCCGCGAAGATCAGGACGCGTTTGCACTGGTGTCGCACCAGCGTGCCGTCGCGGCCATCGAGGCCGGTCGGTTCCAGAATCAGATCGTGCCGGTGATGGCGCCGCAGGCCAAGGGCGAGCCGCTCGAGATCAGCCGCGACGAGCACCCGCGCGCCGACACTTCGATTGAGGCGCTCGCTCGTCTCCGGGCCGCCTTCCGCGAAGGTGGGTCCGTCACCGCTGGGAATTCGAGTGGCATCAACGACGGCGCGTCGGCAACCGTGGTGGTCGCCAGTGACTTCGCCCGCGCACATGGCCTCAAGCCTCTCGCGCGCGTCCTGTCTACCGCCGTCGCTGGTGTCGATCCCGCGGTCATGGGGCTGGGCCCCATCCCCGCCACCCGCAAGGCGCTCGCTCGCGCCGGGCTGCGCATCGAGGACCTGGACCTGATCGAGCTCAATGAGGCGTTCGCCAGTCAGAGCATCGCCGTCATGCGCGAGCTTGGCTTGGACCCCGACAAGGTCAACGTCAACGGCGGCGCCATCGCGCTGGGTCACCCGCTGGGCATGAGCGGCGCACGTCTGATCACGATGCTCAGCCACGAGCTGGCGCGGACCGGCAAGCGGTATGGCCTCGCGACGATGTGCATTGGCGTGGGCCAGGGGATCGCCACGATCATCGAACGCCTCGAACCGGAGGCGAGCAACTAGATGGATAACGACTTGATGGCGCGGCGGCTCCGCCCGCCCTCGCAGCCCAACTCTGGCAACGGCCAGCAGCCCGCTGACCAGCCGGGCCAGCCATCGCCCTGGGATGTGCCGCTGACCAGCGACGGCCAGTTCGCGCCGCCCCAGCCGCAGAATCTGCCGAACGATCCGCCATTTGCGCCGCAGTTCGGGCAGCCCGACCCGTCTGCCCGCGCTGACGTGCCGTGGGATCGGCCCGCTCCGGAGCAGTGGCCGCCCACTGAGCAGACATGGTCCGCAGGCGGCGTCGACCCAGCAGGTCTCGGCGACCCCGCAGGTCTCGGCGACCCCGCCATGACGCCACGCCCCGAGTCGCGTGCTGCTGAGCCACTCGGCGAATCTGCGGCTCCCTGGGATCGCCCGGACGACATTGCCGCCGCCGATCAGTGGCGCGACCCAGATGACGCCTTCGCCCCGGTTGTCGCCGATGTCCAGGCACCCGCCGCCTGGGCCGCGCGGAACGGCAACGGTAACGGCATCGGCATCGGCATCGGCATCGGCATCGGCAATGGCAATGGTCATTCGGCTGGCGGCGGCAACGGCATCTACTACGCGGCGCCCAGCAGCTCTGAGCGCATGACCGTCGCTGCCCACAGCGACCAGCCCCCCGCCGGCGACCAGCCCCACTCGAGTGGCTCCAACCCGTTGCCCGATTGGCCGGCCGAGGACGACCTGACCGTCACTCCGCCCTCGGGTCGGGGGCCGGTCATGCCCGAAGACTCGTGGCCCGTCACCCCGCCCTCCGCCCAGCCACCCGCTCCGGCGTGGCCCCCCCTTGAGCCGCCCGCCCCTCCAGCCGCGCCTGAATGGACGGAGCCGCCGGTCGCCGCGGCTCAGCCCGACCCGCAGCCCGAACCAGAGCCGCAGGCCCCGACGCCTCCGCCGCCACCCACGCCCACGCTCGAGGTGAGCACACTCCCCAACACCCAGATCGTCGCCATCACCCCCGGTGGCACGCCGCAGAACATGGTGTTGCGCATCGAGCTGGCGATCGTCGACGAAAGCCACCGCGCCAATCCGGCCGAAACCGCCAAGCGGGTCGGCCCTGATGCTGATGTCCGCCGTCCCGAATACGAACCACGCAACTCTGGAGGTCGCGCGTCGATGCCCGAGCCCGAATACATCTGGGGCGCGCCGCCCGATAAGCAGGACCAGCAGAACCAGCAGCCGCAACGCCCGGCGCGTCAGGGTCAGCCCGCGCAGCCCGCGTATCCGCCGCAGCCACCGCAGCACGTCGCTCCCCCGCCCAGCGCCTGGCTGCCCGCGCCGCAGGCCGCTCAGCCGCAGCAGCCGCAGAACCTCGACTGGGATCTGCCGCAGGTTGCCCCAGCTCCGCCTAGGGCCGATCCGCCCGCGCCTTGGTCGCCGCCGGCCACGCCGCAGTCGTACCAGCAGCCTGTCCAGTCGCCTTATGCCCCCGCGCCCACCTGGGCGATGACCCAGCCCGCGCCGCCGTTCCAGCCCGAACCGCCGCAGTACATGCCGCCACCCGCGCCGCAATACCAGCAGCCACCGGCGCCGCAGTACCCGCAGGCAGCCCCGCCATATCAGCCGCCGGCCGCGCCCCAATATCCGCAGCCGCAAGACCCGTGGCAGCAGACTGGCTACCAGCCGGCCCCGCAGCCCGCGTGGCAGCCTGCCCAGCAGCCGTTCAACCAGCCCGCCCGTCCGCAGCAGATGCCTCAGCCGATGCAATCGGCCCAAGTGCTTCAGTCGGCCCCGGCCGCAGGCTCTCGGGCGCGCACCGGTGGAGTCGCCGCCCAACAGGCCGATCTCTGGTTCTTGAACAATCAACCCGCCGCGACCAGCGCCGTCGATGCCGATGTCCAGCCTGATGGCAAGTCGAACTCCATCCTGACGGCGGGCCTCACGATCGGCTTCGCTTTGCTGGTGATCGTCCTCGTGCTGGTGTTCATCCAGCTGATGACATCACTGCTGCGCTAAACAATCACGCTCAGTGGTAGGCTTTTAGGCATGCTGAACACGGAACCCCAGGTCAACCCGCAAGCCCCAATGACTTCAGAACCGCTCGTCGTGCTCAGTGACGCGGCTGCCGGCAAGTTGCAAGAGCTCGTCACTGCGGAGCAGAACCCGAACATGGGCCTGCGCGTGTACGTGTACAGCGGCGGTTGCTCGGGCTTTCGCTACGGCATGATGCTCGAGGACCAGCCCAGCAGCGAAGACGTGACCGTCGAAAGCCGCGGCATCAAGGTCTACTTGGATCGCAACAGCACGCAGTACCTGTCCGGGTCGGAGATCGACTATCTCGACACGCTCATGGGCGCGGGCTTCACCGTCAACAACCCCAACGCCGTATCGGCGTGTGGTTGCGGCAGCTCGTTCCGCACCGCTGATTCAGAGGGTGCACCGGGCGCCTGCCACCACTGATCTCCGCTTCAGCAAAACAAGAACGGCGAGCCGCGAGGCTCGCCGTTTGTGATTCCTGGCTTGGGCCACGCACTTGGCCCGGCCGTTGGATCAGGCCGCCTTGGGCAGCCCTTCCAACGCACCCTTCGGGGCACCGACCAGGACAAAGCTGGAGCGCCAGTCACCCTTGGTGGCGATCTGGAGCTGGATGTTCAAACCGGCCATCGCCTCGAGCTGCGCGGCCGCGTTAAGACCACCGGCGTAGACCGGGCGGAAGCCGATCGAGCGGATGAGCTCGGCAATGACATCGCCGGTGTCCACATCGTCAGTCGCGTACAGCGCGTCGAGTGTCTGGCCGTGCGTCGCCGGCGTGGCGAGCAGACCCGCGAAGGTCGTGTTGAACGCCTTGACCACGCGCGCGCCGGGCAGCCACTCAGCAAGCTGCTGGGCGGCAGAAGTGCCGGCCGGCGCCTGGCCCATGGGGTTGGTGACGTCGATGACAATCTTGTCGGCGACGCTGTTCTTGATCTCAGCCGCGACGTCGGCGAGCGCCGTGTACGGCACCGCAAGGACGACGATCTGGGCGCCGTTGAGCGCCTCTGGGGCGGTCGCGGCCGTTGTCGCACCGATTGCCTTGGCGACGGTGTCCGTCTCAACTGCGTCGCGTGCCGCGAGCGTCACGTCATGGCCGGCGCCCACCAGCGCGCCACCAAGCGCCTGGCCGATGTTGCCGCTGCCGATGATTGCTACCTTCATGTGAAAGTCTCCTGTTCCTGAACCCGGATCCGTCTGGTATGTTGCCGACGGCCAAGTTATATTGCTTACAGTCGAACTATGGCACGTTGTTGACTAGGAGTCAAGAGGGTTGGCTGGAGAACAAGTCGGGAACGAGATCCGGCGCTGGCGGCATACGCGACAGCTGACGCTTGCCCAGGTCGCGCAGGGCAGTGGCCTAAACGTCGGTTACCTCTCGCAGATCGAGAACTGCAAGGCCGTGCCGTCACTCGACGCGTTACGCAGCATCGCTAGCGCGTTAGATGTGCCGGCCGCGTGGCTACTGGTCGACGCCACGCCGCCGCCGCGCGTCGTGCGGGCCGGGGAACGCCCTGTCCTGGCGGACAGTCTGGGCGGCACCGCCACTGAGGTCGACGGCGGGACGGCAAGAGACATCCGCATCATCGAGACGCTGGTTCCAGTCGGCGGCCGAACGGGCGTCCACGCCCACACCGGTGACGAGCATCACTACGTCTTGAGCGGACGCTTTCGCATGACGCAGGGCGAGCACGTGATCGAGGTTGGACCCGGTGACTACCTGGCCTGGGACCCCACCATCCCGCACGACGTCGAGAACTTCGGCGACGAGCCTGGCCGGCTGCTGCTCATCTATCCGCGCCACGGCCGGCGGGCCGACTCCGCCGGTTAGGCGATGGCCAACACAGTCCGTAGCGACGCGGAGATCAACGCAGTTCGGATCGGGCCGCCCGAGGTGCTGAACGCGCAGATCTACCTCGCGCCATACGACCCGGAATGGCCGCAGTGGTACGGCCGCGAAGAGACGCGGATCCGCGCGGCGCTGGACGAGCGCGTCCTGCTCCTCGAGCACGTCGGCTCGACATCGATCCCAGAGCTATCTGCCAAGCCGCGCATCGACATCATCCTGGGCGTGGCCGACTCCGGCAACGAGGCCAGCTACGTCCCGGCAATGGAAGCCGCGGGCTACGTGCTGCGCATCCGCGAGCCCGATTGGCACGAGCACCGCGTTTTCAAGGGCCCGGACTCGGACATCAACCTGCACGTCTTCACGGCGGGTTGTGCCGAGATCCAGCGGATGCTCGGCTTTCGCGATCACCTGCGAGCGAATAAGGCCGACCGAACAGCCTACGAGCAACGCAAGCAGGACCTGGCCAAGCAGACCTGGAAGTACACGCAGCACTACGCCGACGCAAAGTCGGAGGTAGTCGAAGCCATCCTCGCGGCCGCCGGAATCGCCGCGGTCTGCGTCACCCACTGATGAACGCGCCGGCGCAGCGCGACGTGCTGCTTCGACGGGCCATCGCACTGTCTGTGCTCAGCATCGTGCTGGGCGCGGCCGTGGGTGTGACCGGCGTCGTCGCCGCGCTGACGAGCGGCAGCCTGTCGCTGCTGGGCTTTGGGTTTGACGCGGTTGTGGACTCAGCCGTGTCCGTCGCGCTGGTGTGGCGTTTCGCCATCGAAGCGCGTCAGCCGCATCGTGCCGAACGCGTCGAGAAGATCGCTGAGGCTGTGCTGGGAATGGTGCTGATCGTGGTTGCCATCTACCTGGGGGTCAGCGCGGCGCGGGCACTGATCGACCACACTCACCCGGACGCGACGCCCATCGCGATTGCGCTGCTCCTGATTTCGGTCGTGGCGCTCAGCCCGCTCGCGATCGCGAAATACCGCACCGCAACCGCGTTGCGCAGCCGCGCTCTCCGGGCCGACTCAATCCTGACCGGCATCGCCGCGTTGCTTGCCGTGGTGAGTCTCGCCAGCCTTGGCCTGAGCGCGGCCTTTGGACTGACCTGGGCCGACGCAGTCGGTGCCGTGATCGTCGCCTTCGTGCTCGTCCGCGAGGGCCTTACTTCGCTCGTCGCGCTTCGGACCCACCTGCCGGTGTGGCGCTAGCCGCGTGGGGGAATATTCGCGTTGAAGCGCAGCCGGTTGCTCGGATCGAGCCGGAGCTTGAGCTGCCGCAGCCGCTCCCACGACTCGGGTGGGAACGCGGCTGCGACTCGCGCTGCGCTCTGGTCCATCTCGGGGTAGTTCAGGTAGCCACCCCCGCGCAGTGACAGATGCGCGACCGAGTCGGCAAAGCGGCGCGCCCATGCAATCTCGCGTTCGTCGTCCCTCGCTTCGTTCCAAATGGCGAGTGCTGTCACGTTCGCAACCGCGGCCCGTCCGCCAAAGGCGGCAGATTCTTGCGGAATCCGGTGGGCCATCCCGTGGATCAGCTCGACTAGGCAGAATGACGACCCGCCTGCGTCGGATGCGGCCGCGACGAGCGCATCCGCCAGGCTGTCGTCGACGCGCCCGGCCAGATGACCTTTCCAATATTGGCGGAGACCGAACGGGATCGGCTCGTATTGGGCCTGCTGCTGAAGCCAGCTCATCGCCTTCACGTCCGACTCAAACAGAGCGGGATGGCGCGTGAGGCTTCGGACAGCGGCAGCTCCAGCGTCCGGGTCGCCCCGCCATGCGAAGTTGACAGAGATGCCCGGCGAACCGTCCTCACCACGCCACGCGACTATCGCCATTACGAGCTCATCCGGTGCGGTTGATTCGATTTCCAGAACACGCAGGATCACATCGCGGATGCCATCGCCGCGATATCGCATAGCTCCGCCGTACATGCGCGGTACAGCAGTCAGCGCGTACCGAAGGTGAGTCACGATGCCGAAGTTGCCGCCGCCTCCGCGGAGTCCCCACAAGAGCTCGGGCTCATGATCTTCGTCCACGTCGATCACGTGGCCGTCGACTGTCACGAGCTGCGCGCCAACGAGCGCATCGCACGCGAATCCCTGAGAGCTGAGGATCCAGCTGATGCCACCCGTCAGGGTCAAGCCGCCGATGCCCGTATCGATGAAGGTGCCAGACGGAGCCGCGAGTGTATGAGCCGCAGTTGCCGCATCGAGATCCATGAGCCTGGACCCGCCGAGCGCATCAGCCGTCTGTGCAACCGGATCGACCACTGCACCGCGCCAGTGCGACAGATCGATGAGAAGCGCACCTTCGGGCGACGAATGTCCCGCCACGCTGTGACCACCTCCGCGGACCCCAACGGGCAGGTCGACTTCCGCGGCCCAGCGAACGGCCGCGACGATGTCGCGCAAACCCGCGGGCCGGAGAATGCAAGCAGGCTTGCCGGTGGCCAGCGCGTTGTACGCGGCGCGGGCCGTCTCGTACCCCTCGTCTTTCGGCTCGAGAACCTCGCCTCGCGATCGGGCTCGAAGATCGAGTGCTAGATCCACTGCGGCCTCCTTTCCAAGGGCAATTTGGCGCCGAGCATACTGCGCCGATTTTCGAGGTATGCACTCTTGGGGCTAGCGGCTAGCCCTCGCTGAAGCGCTCTTCCTTCCAGGGATCGGCGTCGTTGTGATAGCCGTAGCGCTCCCAGAAGCCGGGCCGATCGGCGGGCACGAATTGCAGGCCGCGCACCCACTTGGCGCTCTTCCAGAAGTAGCGCTTGGGCACGACGAGGCGGAGCGGGTAGCCGTGATCGGGCGAGAGGGGGACACCGTCGGCCATATCGGCCAGGATCACGTCATCGTCATCGAGCACTGACAGCGGCAGGTTCGCGGTGTAGCCCTGCTCGGCGTGGACGACGACGAAGCGGGCACTCTGCTTGAGACCCGCTCGCTCGAGGATGGTCTGGATCGCGACGCCCTCGAAGTCCATGTCCAGGCGCGACCAGCGGGTCACGCAATGAATGTCCGTGTGGAGCGACTTGCGCGGCAAGGCCTTGAACTCGGCCCAGCTGAATTCGGAGGGGTTTTCCACCTCGCCCCAGACCTTGAAATCCCACGTCTTGAGATCGACCCGCGGCACGGAGCCGTAATGCAGCACCGGCCACTTCTCGGTGAAGTATTGGCCGGGCGGGATGCGCTTCTTCTGCTCTTCGCTGACGCGCGGCCCACGGCCCAGAAAGCTGGTCATCGGCGGAGTGTATTCAGCGAGCTACTTCGTGTGCGATAGCAGCCAGCTGTAAATGTCGTAGCCCGACTGCAGGTTGTACGTCCGCGTCCACACGTCGTGCGAGAACTGGGGGTAGAGCGTGAACCTTGCATCAGCGGCAGCCGGGCTGGTGCAGTCGTGCAGGACTGTCATCGGGTAGATCTCGTCCCGCGGCACGACGTTCGGGTCCTTGGCGCCGTGAAATGCCCAGATGGGTGTCGCACCAAGAGCGCAGCCGTGATCCTCGATCGCCTGGACGCCATTCCCCGCGATGGGCAACGCTGCCGCGATCGCGTCGCCGCCGTACTTGTCGAGGTAGCTCCACAGCCCGATCGCGCCGCAGCTCAAGCCCGTGAGGTAGATGCGGTTCGGGTCGACGTTGTACTGATCGAGCGCGAAGGAGATGAAATCGTTGATCTCGTCGGCCGTCATGCAGAACAGTGGCGGCGTCGAGTCGTCATGCTGCGGCGCGAGCATGACGAATGGACGGTCGTCCGGCCATTGGTTGGTCTGGATCAGGATCGGCAGTCCGGCCCCAGCGAGGACCGCGAGCCCGCGGACATCACCAACGCCACTCTCGCCGGACCCGTGCAGGAACAGCAGCAACGGACTCGGGTCACCCTTCTTGGAATAGCTTGGCGGGAGGTACTCGAGATAGCCAAGCGGTGCCCCGGGCACCGTGCCGGCGAACTTGAACGCCAGGCGATCCCGAGATGTGGATGGACCCGGAGTCGATGGTGGTGGTGGCACCTGTGGGGCCGACCAGTCGGGGGCTTGCCAGTCGGCGGCCTGGATCAGTGTCAGGGGTGCGGCTTCGTAGGCCGCAACCTCATAGGCGAGATCGTTGGGGCAGTCGTCCTGGCCGACGCTGACCGTAAGCTGGTCGCCTGACCGGACGAGCCCAAAGCTGACCGAGCAGGGGTTGTCGTCGGCGGTGACGGTGATCGAGTTGGCGCCTGCGTGGCTGATCGTCCCGCCCCAGCCACCGACAGTCACCCCGTCCTCAAAGTCCAGGTGCCGCCACCGGCCGGCACCGATCTCGGCCTCGAGCACGTAGTGGCCGATTAGCCCGAAGTCCGGAAACATCTCGTCGAAATTGCTCGGGTCGAGCCCGTGCGCCGTCAGGGCGGCGACCATCATGTCGCGCGTCAGTGGGGCGGATGCCCAGATGCCGTCGAAGGCTGACGTGTCCGGCGCGCCCACGGTTGGCGTGGGCGCCTCGCTCGCCGTTGCAGCCGGCGTCGGCGCTGGCGTGACGCTCGGCCTGGTGGTCGCTGGAGTCGCGGCACCGCATGCCGCAACCAAGAGCGAAATCGCCAACGCGCCCCTCGCGTTCATTTCAGGCCTCCGCCAGAAGTTGCTCGAGCCGACGGCCGATGAACCGCGCCGCCTCCGAACTCTTGCCCCCAAGTTTCTGGCCGTCGTCCTGTTCGAGCGCGACGGCAAGGTCGGCCAGGACGCCTTCGATCTCAGGGTTACGGCGAAGAGCGCCCTCAGCGAACGCCCGATCGAGCCGCGACAATGCGTCGCGCGCGTTGTCAACCGCGTGACCCTTGCGCTCGAAGATTTCGTGGATTTCCCGCCGCGCCTCGGCAGCCTCGGGAGAGGTGTTTCTCATCGGCTCGCCACGACCTCGTCCACGAAGCTCCGGTCGGCGTCACCGTCGGTCGCGGCCGTCCCGTATTGAGCGGCGACCCATTCGTCGGCGAGGATGCCCATCTGGACCTCGTCGAAATAGCTGCCCTGACGCTGGATCGCCTCGCGCAGCCGACCTTCGATGCGGAACCCGGCCTTCTCATATGCGCGGATGGCGCGTGTGTTGTACGAAAAGACGCTGAGCCCCACGCGGTGCAGGCCCAGGCGATCAAACGCGTGATGCAGCATCAGCTGCGTCGCCTCTGTCCCCAGGCCGCGGCCCCACGCGTCCTGTTCGCCAATCGTGATGTGGAACATGACGCTGCCGTTGTCGCCGTCGAGCGCCGAGAACGTCGTGAAACCGATGAACCGCTTCGAGGGCAGCTCGACGATCGAGTAGGCCAGCGCGTCGGGCGCGAGCATGCGCACCTGGAAGAACCGCTCGATCTCGGCCTGAGTCATCTGGCGCGTCTGGTAGCGCGTGAGACGCGCGATCTCAGGGTCGCGATACCAGGCGACGACACTCGGCAGATCGGTCTGAAGCGGCCTGCGCAGCGCGACCATATGACCCGTGATCTGAGGCGGCTGCCACAGGTCGCGATCAGGTTGCGCCGTGCTCACCTGCTGGCCCACGGGCGCGATGGTAGACCACGGCTACCATCTGTCGACCATGCGCCGCTGGAGCGAGGTCTGTGCCCGGATCGCGGCCACGACGCGTACTTCCGAAAAGGTCGCCACCCTCGCCGACTACCTGCGCTCCCTCACGCCGGAAGAGCTGCCGATTGCGGTCACCTACATGACCGGCCGGCCGTTCCCGGAGCGGGACCCGCGCACCACTGGAATTGGTTGGGCAGCCATCGCCACGGCCGCCGAATCACTGGTGGACGCGCCGCCCGGTGCCTTGGGCGCGAGCTACAACCTGTCGTCCGACCTCGGGCAGGCAGTCGCCGATCTCTTGACCACGCACAACCATGAGCCAAAGGGGATCGCGCCCACGCTTCCCCAGGTTGATGCCGCGTTCTCGGCCATCGCCGCGGCCAAAGGTCAGGCCAAGGCAAAGCCGTTGCGGGAGCTGCTCGAACGGTGTGATCCGCAGACGGCCAAATCGGTCGTGAAGCCGCTCAGCGGCGACCTTCGAATCGGGTTGCGTGAAGGCCACCTGGAAGCGGCCATCGCGGCCGCGTTCGGCAGGCCGTTGGCGGACGTGCAGTGGACCGGGATGCTCACCGGCGACCTTGGGCTGACTGCCGGCTACGCTCGCGACGACAAGCTGGGGGAGGCGGAGCTAGCCCTGTTCCGGCCGCTCAAATCGATGCTTGCCTCGCCCGTGGCCGACGAGGCCGAGGTCATCACCCGCCTGGGCTCGCCGGTGTGGGTCGAGGACAAGTACGATGGCATCCGCGCGCAGCTCCACAAGCAGGGCCGCGACGTACGCCTCTACAGCCGCGACCTGCATGATGTCAGCGAGTCATACCCGGAGGTCGTCGCGTCCGCGGCCACCCAGCCGTGGGACGGCATCCTCGACGGCGAGGTGCTCGCCTACCGCGACGGCATGGCTATGCCGTTCCTCCAACTCCAGGCGCGCCTGGGTCGGAAAGATCCCAGCGAGCAGATGCAGCGCGATGTCCCGGTGATCTACGTCGCCTTCGACGCGCTCGCACTGCGCACCGGCCGCGCCAGAAAAGTCGAGCCGCTGCTCCGTCTGGGACTGCGCGAGCGAAGGGCCCGACTCGACGCGCTCAACCTGCCCAACGTCCCGGGCATGGCCACGGCCAACCTGCTGACGGCCGCCACGGCGGACGAGCTGAGCAAGGTCTTCGACGCGGCGCAGGAGCGCGGCAACGAAGGGCTGATGACCAAGGACCCCAACTCGACCTACTCACCCGGCCGCCGCGGCTACGGCTGGCTGAAGCTGAAGCGCCCGCTGGCGACCCTGGATTGCGTGGTGGTCGGAGTGGAAGTCGGCCATGGCAAACGCCACGGCGTCCTGTCCGATTACACCTTCGCGGTGAAGGACGACCGACCCGGCGCGGAGGGCCGGCTCGTGACCATCGGCAAGGCCTACTCCGGCCTGACTGACAAAGAGATCGCCACGATGACCACCTGGTTCGAAGCGCACACGATTCGTCGAATTGGCCGCTATCACGTGGTCGAGCCGGCGGTCGTCGTCGAGATCGCGTTCGATGTGATCCACCACTCCAACCGCCACGACAGCGGCTTCGCGTTGCGCTTCCCGCGCATCTTCCGGCTGCGCGACGACAAGGACGCGCGCGAGGTCGACACGCTGTCGAACGTCGAGGTGCTCTACAAGCGGCATGAGTCCGGTCGGAGGTTCAGTGTCCAGGCGCGCGCAGGAGCTGCGCCACCGGCCTAGATGCGCACATTTCAGGCTGGCGACCGTTAACCAGCTCGCGCCTGCTTGAAGTCGCGCAAATCCCTTGTCACCTTCGAGTTAGCGCAGGTTGCGCCGGAACGCGGAGCGTGGCACGCGCCGTTCGGACCGTGCTTATCCGCGTAACCGTAGTCACACAAGAATTGGCCGAAGTAGGTCGCGGCTAACATCGGCCGGTGGCAATCCCAGGTGAGTCTGACGCGGCAAAGGTCGCGCGGCTGCGCGAGCTGATTCCCGCGACTTCGGCCGGGATCTACCTCGACACTGCATACCGCGGGCCGCTCCCCGCAGAAACAGCCGCGGCCATGCGCGACGCCGAGGACTGGGAGTTGCGCGTTGGCCGCGCGACGGAGGGCCGCGATGAGGACTTCGCCCAGCGCCGTGAGGAGGCGCGCGCGGTAATCGCCGCGCTGATCGGCGCTGACCCAGGCGAGATCCGTTTCACCCCTTTCCTCGACCTGATCGCCGCACCCACGCCGCACGTCAATCCCAATACCGGCGCGCTCATCGCCCCCGCGCGGCCCGATGAGGGCTGGCTCGCGCTCGATTGCTCGCTCACCGCCGGCGCGATTCAGCTCGACGTATCGCAACTCGACGCCGACTTCCTGGTCTTCTCGTGCGACCGCTGGCTGCTGGGACCGGAGGGCCTGCGCTCGGTGTGGATCGGCCCTCGTCCGCGCGAGGCGGGAGTGGATGTGCCCGAGCCTGAAGTCGGCCGGACCCAGATCCTGGGGCTTGCCCGGAGCGTCGGCTGGCTGGAGATGTACGTCGCGCTGCCTTGGATCTACGAGCGCACCGCGGCCTTGACCGCGCGGCTCATTGCCGGGCTGGAGGCCATCAACGGAGTCCAGACGCTCACCCCGGAGGCGCGCGCGGCGACGGTTTGCTTCCGACTGCCCGCCTGGGAGACCGACCAACTGTTGGAGGAGCTGCGCCGGCGGGTCTTCGCCATAGTCGGCGCCACGCCGAACGGCAAGGCGGTCCGAGCGTCCATCGCCTGGTTCAACACCGAGGAGGAAATCGACCGTTTCGTGTCGGCCGTCGCGGAGATCGCTGGCCACACGCCGGACACTTTGCCGCGCACAAAGAGGCTGGAAGTCCTTGACTGAGGAACCGCGCGAGGTGGGCTACTTCGAGGCCCAGTGGCGCAAGCTGCGCAACCCGCCGCCGCCGGTGTTTCGAGCCGTGCTGGCGAACCTTGCCCTGGCAGTCGTTGTTGGGCTGCTGCTCCTGGCCTACGACCTGCTCGTGCCCGGCGCTGAGATCGCGCCGCTCATCGCCGTCTATGTAGTGTTCGTCATCGTCGTCGGCAGCGTCCTGACCTACCTGTGGGTGGAGCTGCCAACCGGTGCGTCGGGCGAGAAGCGGCGGTCGGCTTGGGCCGGCGTCCTCGGCCTGTTCGCGGCCATCCCCATCGTCTATCTCGTGCTCGTCGTGCTCTTCCAGATCGTGGCGCCGCTCTTGGGCCGCGCCTGAGCGGGACGCTACAATCTGCATCATTATGCGTGATGCACGACGGACGACGGTGATGGCCCCAATCGGCGATCTGCGGACCCTCGAGGCTGAGGCTGAGAGACGTGGGGTGTCTCTGGCCACGGTTCTGAGGGAGGCCCTCGAGGAGAAGGCGCGCTCCCTACGCGAGACTCGACGCCCCCGTGTGGGCTTCGCGCGTTCGACCGATGGCTTTCGGGCGTCTGAAGTCGCGAGCGAGCCCGTGGCCGAACCGCCGCGGTAATGGTGCTGATACTCGACACGAGTGCGGTGCTGGCGGCGATCGACGCGGCCGACCCTGATCATGGACGCTGCGCCGACCTGATCACGGGCGTTCGGGAGGATCTCATCGTTCCGGCACTTGTCCTAGGCGAACTTGATTACTGGTGCGCCCACAGGCTGTCCGTTGACGACTGGCTGACGTTCGTCGCAGAAGTCGGGGCCGGTGTCTACCAAATCGAGCCACCCACGGTGGAGGATCTGGAGCGATGCGCCGACCTCCAGGATCAGTATCGGGACCTCTCACTTGGTGTGGTCGATGCAAGCGTGGTCGCCCTGGCAGAGCGTCTCAACGAACCGAAGATTGCCACGCTGGATCAGCGCCATTTCCGAGTGGTCCGCCCCCGGCACGTTCCGGCATTTGAACTCTGGCCCACCTGACGTACGATTCAGCGCGGGGGAGTAGCTCAGCGGTTAGAGCAGGCGGCTTATATCCGCCCGGTCCCTGGTTCGAATCCAGGCTCCCCTACCATCATGGCGTGACCTCTGATTTGAAGCGGGTTGCGCGCGAGCGGATCGAGCGGGCGATGCCCGAGCTGATCGAGCTGAGCCACCGGATTTACACAAACCCAGAGCTCAACTACGAGGAAGTCAAGGCGGCCGGCTGGCTGACCGACTGGCTGGAGTCGGCCGGCTTCGCTGTCGAGCGTGGCATCGCCGACCTGCCGACCGCATTCCGGGCGACCTTCGGAAACGGGCCGCTCAAAGTTGCTTTCATCGCCGAGTACGACGCCCTTCCGGACGTTGGCCACGCCTGCGGCCACAACATCATCGCGAC
>JARXKQ010000253.1 GCA_030271555.1 Chloroflexota bacterium
CTCAAAGCGGAACATGTGCCGAGCCGACTGAATATGTGCCGAGCCGAGTAAGCCCGTTGGGGACTGAATATGTCGGTCGGCGCATATCTAGCCATGTCGGCACATTAGGCTTGCGCTGTGAACGAGCTGCCGCGGACCAGGCTGGCCGCGTACACCATCTGCATCGAGGACGGCCGGCTGCTGCTGGTGCGAATCGCGCCGGGCTATCCCGCGGCCGGGATCTGGACGCTGCCTGGAGGCGGGGTCGCGTTCGGTGAGGACCCGGCCGACGCCGCTCGGCGCGAGCTCGGCGAGGAGAGCGGCCTCGAAGGGCGGATAGACGATCTCGCGTTCGTGAATTCGATTACCGGAGACGCGAACGCCGAGTTGAGCCGCGATGCGTGGCACGGCGTGCGCATCGTCTATCTCGCCACGGTTACCGGCGGGACGTTGCGCGACGAGGTCGAGGAGTCGACCGACCGGGCGGAGTGGGCCACGCTGCCCGGCCTGGACGGACGACCGGTGACCGAGCTGGTCAGGGTCACACTCGAGTGGCTGGGTACCACGTCGTCGCAGACAAGGTGACCGCTAAGTCACCTCGACCGGCCGATGAGCTGGAGCTGGCGCGGGCGATCAGACGCGCACTGGCCGCCAAAGGCCTGAAGGCACGCGATGTGGGTCTCGTGGCGGTCTGGGCCACCGGCGCCTTGGCGCGTGAGCGGGCTGAGCTTGCCGTCGCCATGGGGCTGGGTCGGTTCGCTGCCGGCGTGACGACCGTCTATGACGACCCCGATCCCGTCGCGCGTTGCGCGGCGGCAGTAGCCAGCGCAGATTTCGCCGTGGCTGTCGCCTTGGTGATAGGGCCCGACGGCAATCACGCGCTAGCCTTCAGCCGTCCGTGAGCGATCAGTCGGCTGACCCGCTTCTTCTTCCGTTCTCTGGCGACAGGGTGCGGTTGCGCGACCTGCGAGTGGGTGATGCGGACCTGCTCGACCGGTGGAATGCCGACCTGGAGCCGGGCTCGTTCAACGACTTCGGCCCCCGCCCGCCAGTCGATCGTGAGGCGCTCGCGCGCGGACCGTTCCGCAGCGACCGCAACGGAATGGTCATCATCGAGCGCATCGCCGATGGCGCGCCGATCGGCACCGTCGGCTGGCGGCGCGTCATGGTCTATGGCCCCTCCCCCACCTCGGACGCTTGGCAGATCGGCATCGAGCTGATCCGCGCTGCACGCGGCGCCGGTCTGGGTGCCGAAGCCCAGCGCCTGGTCGCGGACTATCTGTTCGCGGCAACAGATCTCAATCGCGTCGAAGCATCAACGGACGTCGCCAACGCTGCCGAGCAGCGCGCGCTCGAAAAGGCCGGCTATGCGCGCGAGGGCGTGATCCGCCGCGCCCAGTTTCGGGGCGGCGCCTACCACGACCTGGCGTACTACTCACGCTTACGCGATGACGATCCGGCACACGCGCCGCCAGGACCCGTGCGCACGTCAACCGCGCGCGGCAAGCTGCCCATCGAAGGCCGCTTGGTGCGACTCCGTGACGTCGCGCTCGCTGACGCCGACATGCTCGACGACTGGCGAATGAACAAGGAACGCGGCGGTTTCAATGATCTTGGCCAAGTGACCAAGCCCACGCCGCGTGACGTCCTCGCGGCAGGCAAGGGACTGCGCGACGAGCGGCGCGGCACGCTTATCTGCGAGCGGCTCGAAGATGGCGTGCCCATCGGCTCGGTCAGCTGGCACGCCACCGGTTACGGCCCCAACCCCGAATCGCAGTGCTTCAACATCGGCATCGAGCTGCTCGCCGCGGCGCGCGGCAAGGGCTACGGCACTGAAGCCCAGCGCCTCCTCGTCGATTGGCTCTTCGAGGCGAGCGACGTCAACCGCGTCGAAGCCACTACCGACATTGAGAACCTGCCCGAGCAGCGCGCGCTCGAGAAAGCCGGCTTCACCCGCGAGGGCGCGATGCGCGGCAGCCAGTTCCGCGCCGGCGCCCATCACGACATGGTGGTCTATTCGCGCCTTCGCGCCGACGCCTAGACGAAGCGATCGAGCACCCGCGTGATCAGGAAGAGACCGATCGGCAGCGCGATCGCCGAGACAACCGCGCGCAGCGTCGACGGATCCCATGGCCAGATTGACAGTCGCGCGATGAAGTCGCGCTCCTGGACGAGGGCGGTTTGGGCCTTGCTGAGCGCGTCTATGCGCGTCTGCGCCTGGCGCGATTTCTCCACGTCGTCCGTGTTCGCCGCCTCACTGTCGACGAGCTGATGCAGTGCGTCGATCGTCTGTCGCAGGCGCGTGGCGGTTGCTGCCTGGAGTCGCGCCTTCTCCTCGACGAGACGGTCATGCAACCCCCGCAGTGGCACGAAGAACGCGATGAGGGCAAGGATGAGCATCGGCACCGAGAAGCCGAAGACGGAAACGAGCCACGACTGCTCAGATCCGCCTGGCACCGGCAGGCCCGTCGCGACGGCCAGGAAGACGATACCGATCGCACTGCGGGCCGTCAGGCCGGACATGGCGTGCACTGCTCGCGGCCGGAACAGATCGATGTTGGTGGCGGCATCGTGCAGCCGATCGATGGTCAGCAACTGGCGGATCGTCTGGTAGAGGAGCATGAACAGGACCCCAGCCAAGTAGCCCTCGATGACCACGCGCAAGGCGACATGCAGCACTGGCTGGCCTGCGATGCCGACCCCCGCTGGATCGGCCGCGAACCACAGCGTGTTGATGGCGTAGCCGAGCAACAACGCGACCAGCCCGTTGCGCGCCGGCGAGACCGTCAGCTGGTAGCGCACGCGCGCTGCAGCTTCAGCGTTGAGGTTGGTCACTGGTCGGAAGCCGTCCCACGCCTTGCCCGCGGAGTGGTCGAGGTAGTGCAGCACAGCCAATGGCGTGACGAAGAAGAACCCGAAGAACAGCTGCGATGGGTCGAGGGTGGCTTTCGTGGCCGCGAGACCTTCGACTAAGGCGACGACGAATGCCAGGGCAAGCATCACCAGGTACGCGAGCCATGTGGGGCCCGGTGCCCGCGTCATCCAGACCATGATCAGGTCGACCCAGCTGGGCGCGTACGGCCGCGCGTCC
>JARXKQ010000254.1 GCA_030271555.1 Chloroflexota bacterium
CGTATTACTCACAGCGTGCGCTGGCTCGGGTGCCACATGGACCTATGCACCGCACAGCGAGCGGCCGGCAACCACCGCCTCATCAACACCTGGCGCTACGGCACAGCCGACCCCGGTCGCGTCTGCTGCGCCCATGACAATCGCGGTGACCCTTTCAGACACGATGCGCATCGAGCCGATGGCCATGGAAGTCCGCGCAGGCGAGCCGACCACGTTCATCGTCACCAACGCCGGCAAGATCGTTCACGAGTTCACGCTCGGCGATGGCACCGTCCAGGACGAGCACGAGCAGGAGATGATCGCGATGGGCGGCATGGGCATGACCAGTGATGAGCCAAACGCGATTTCAGTCGCGCCCGGTGAGACCAAGGAGCTTGTCTTTACGTTTGAAATGCCGGGGATGTCGCTCGCCGGCTGCCACGTGATGGGCCACTACCCGGCCGGAATGAAAGCCACTATTTCGGTCATCTGACCACTTTCGCCCGATACTCCCCGGGAGTATCATTCGCGGCGATGGATCACTCTCATCACGCGCAGTCCGAGCATGCGGCGATGCCCATGCGGGCGGCCGCGCACGACAAGCACGCCGGGCATTCGGTCGCCATGTTCCGCGACAAGTTCGGGCTGAGCCTGCTGCTGACCATCCCGGTCGTTCTGCTCAGCCCGGACATCGCCGAGTGGTTCGGCTATGCGCTGCCGGGGATCCCGGGGGTCGCCTATCTACCGGCGATCCTGGGCACGATCGTCTTCCTGTACGGCGGACTCGTCTTCCTGCGCGGTGCCGCAGGCGAGCTGCGCGACCGTCAGCCCGGGATGATGACGCTCATCTCGCTCGCGATCGTCGTCGCCTTCGTTACGTCTTGGGCGGGCACCCTGGGCCTCTTCGAAGTCGAGATCTGGTGGGAGCTCGCCACCCTCATCACGATCATGCTGCTGGGCCATTGGCTCGAGATGCGCTCGATCGCCCAGGCGCGGGGCGCGCTTGCCGCCCTGGCGGAGCTTTTGCCCGACACCGCCGAGCGCGTCCACGGCGAGCATGTTCAGACAGTGCCCATCGCAGAACTCGCGCTGGGTGACATCGTGCTGGTCCGGCCCGGCGGCCGCGTGCCTGCCGATGGCACGATCACCGAGGGCGCAGCCGACGTCGACGAGTCGATGATCACTGGTGAATCCAAGGCCGTAGCCAAGGAACCGGGCGCAACCGTCGTCGCCGGCACAGTCGTGGCTGGCGGCTCGCTACGCGTCCGCGTCGACGCTGTGGGTGACAACACGGCGCTGTCGGGGATCATGCGCTTGGTGGCCGAGGCCCAGGCATCGGGATCCCACGCCCAGGCGCTTGCGGATCGCGCGGCCGCGCTGCTGTTCTATGTTGCCCTGACTGCCGGTGCCGTCACGCTCGTCGCCTGGTGGTTGCTCGGCGACCCTGAGGGCGCGCTGTTGCGCACCGCCACCGTGCTCGTAATCGCATGCCCGCATGCCCTTGGGCTGGCGATCCCCCTGGTGATCGCCATCTCAACCTCGCTGGGCGCGCGCAACGGCCTACTCGTCAAGGATCGCCTCGCGCTCGAGCGAGCGCGGGAACTCGACATGGTCATCTTCGACAAGACAGGAACCCTCACGCTCGGCCGTCCTGTAGTGGCCGGGCTCGCCGGCGCCAATGAGACAGAGCTACTCCGTCTCGCGGCCTCGGTCGAGGCTGATTCGGAGCATCCACTGGCGCGGGCGATCGTGGCGGCCGCCGCCGCGCGCAACATTGGCTATCCGCGCGCAGAGCGATTTGAGGCTCTGGCCGGCCGCGGCGCCCGTGCCGTAGTTGAAGGACGCGAGGTCAGCGTCGGCGGACCGCGTCTCCTTGCGGAGGCTGGCCTCGAGCAGATCAGCGCAACAGATGCCTGGTCGGCAGAAGGCATGACCGTACTGCACGTCATCGCTGGCGGCGTAGTCGTCGGTGCGCTCGCACTCGAGGACGGAGTCCGGCCGGAGTCGGCCGAGGCGATCAATGAGCTGCATCGCATGGGTCTGAAAGTCGCCATGATCACCGGCGACGCCCAATCGGTCGCCGACTCGGTGGCACGCCGCCTGGGCATAGATGAGGTCGCCGCGCAGGTCCTACCCGCGGACAAAGCGGCGGCGGTGCGGCGGTTCCAGCAGGGCGGACGCAAGGTCGCGATGGTGGGCGACGGCGTCAACGACGCTCCAGCGCTCGCGACCGCCGACGTCGGGATCGCGATCGGCGCCGGCACCGACGTCGCTGTCGAATCCGCCGGCATAGTGCTTGTCCGCAGTGACCCGCGCGACGTCGTCGGCGCGATTGAGCTGTCGCGGGCGACCTACCGGAAGATGATCCAGAACCTCGTCTGGGCTGCTGGCTACAACG
Organism: Chloroflexota bacterium; assembly: GCA_030271555.1. GTDB lineage: Bacteria > Chloroflexota > Limnocylindria > Limnocylindrales > CSP1-4 > JALYGJ01. Next base: position 2,378 of record JARXKQ010000254.1, read on the forward strand.
TCGTTGCGATCCCCGTGGCCGCGGGCGTTCTCGCGCCTTGGGGCTTCGACTTGCCCATGGCCCTTGGCGCGGTCGCCATGAGCCTCTCGACCATCATCGTGGCCGCGAATGCGCAACTGCTACGCGGCCTACGTCTGCGTCGTGAGCCAGTCCCAACCACTCAGCATTCGGCCGCAGCGGCGGCATAGAAGGAGACGCGTCTAATGGCCAAGCGTTGATCCGCACCAATGAAGACCCGACTTGCGGGATGACCGTCGACATTGAAGAAGCCCGTACTAAGGGACTGAGCATTGAGCACGACGGCCGCGAGTACGTGTTCTGCGGTAAGGGTTGCCTGCTCGAGTTTCGCGACGACCCGGACCGCTACCTGTCAGGTAGTTATCAGCCGTCGATGTAGGGGCGTTGGGTTTCCAATCAGACGATCGTCGTAGTTGCAGCGCGCGCGTGTTCGCGCAGGTGGAAGAACAGGTCGACGGCGGTCTTGAGGATCACGAGTAGCGCCACCAGGAAAACCGGTTGGCGTAGGCCGATGACGAAGAACGAGCCGAGGATGATCGTCACGTGCAGGATGATCAGCCGGCTATAGGGCTGAAACATCTGCTTCATCGGAGTCGTGTTGAGGTATTCCTTCCGGCCGACGTAGTTGAACAGGAAGCTGATCCCGTGGCTCAGGAACAGCAGCAGCGCCATG
>JARXKQ010000255.1 GCA_030271555.1 Chloroflexota bacterium
GCAGACCGAGTTCTTCCGGTCATCCAATCGGGGGTCGACCTGGCCCGGTCCGTGAAATCCCTTGCGCAACGCAGGGCACCGGGCTCCGCTGGCGCCCGGTGCACGCAGACCGCTGATGGTCGCCCGATTAGTTGCCGGTCGGGTGATGCTGAGCGTGCATTTCCTGCATCCACGAAGGCATTTGAGCGTGCCACTGCTGCATCTGGGCGGGCATCTGCGACGGATCGCAGTTACCCGCGCCCTGGCCGTTCATCATGTTCTGGCCGTTCATCATGTTCTGGCCGTTCATCATGTTCTGGCCGTTCATCATGCCGCCGCCGGGCATCGTCCACGTGGGGCTGGGTGTGGGCGTGGCCGTTGGAGCATCGGCCAGCGCCAGACCAGCGGTGCCGAGAAGCAGCGCCCCGGCGAGCATTCCCGCGCCGACAAGGCCGATTCGTGTTCGAGACATGTTTGCTTTTCTCCCGATCAAGTCGGAGTAGTTCGGTCCGACGCTGGCCATGTTCGGGAGCGGGCATCAAGTCCCGATTACGGCTCCGGTCAAGATTCGATCAAGCCGCCGGCAGGAGGAGCGAGAACGTCGCGCCTCGCCCGAGGCCCGGGCTGGCCGCGGTTACTCGACCGCCCATCGCCACTGCGAGGGCGCGCGCGATGGCCAGGCCGATGCCCGAGCCACCCAGCGCCCGCGAGCGACCAGGGTCGACGCGATAGAACCGCTCGAACACGCGCCCAAGCTGCTCCTCGGTCAGGCCCGGGCCTTCGTCCGTGACATGGACCGCCACTTCCGCCCCGGCGCGATTCGCCCGCAGCGTCACCCGGCCGCCAGCCGGTGAGTAACGAAGCGCATTGGCCAGGAAGTTGTCGATGACCTGGGCCAGTCGCGCTGTGTCGGCGGACGCGGCCAGGCCGGCTACCGGCTCGATGACGACGGCGACACGCTGCTCGTGGGCCGAGGCCGCAAAGCGGTCCGCAGCCGCCTGCAGCTGGGGACCTACATCGAGGCGGGTGATCAACAACGGCAGTTGGCCGGCCTCTGCGCGCCATAATTCCTGGAGGTCGTTTACCAAACGCGACAGCCGCTCAGTCTCGCCGCGCAGCAACTGCCACGTTTCGCCGCTGGGCCGAACCAGACCGTCCTCGAGTCCTTCGAGGTAGCTCTCTATCGTGGCCAGTGGCGTACGCAGTTCATGGGCCACGTCGCCGACCAGATCGAGGCGGCGCTTCTCGGTTGTCTCCAGGGATGCGGCCATCGAGTTGAACGACACGGCCAAGTCGCCCACCTCATCGTTCGATGTGACGGCAACCCGTTCGTCATAACGCCCGTCGGCGATGCGCTGGCTCGCTTCGGCAAGCCGGCCGATGGGCCGTGAAATGCGTAACGACAGCGCCGCGCTGGCAACGACGGCGACCGCGGTTGCGGCAGCAAGTGCCAACGCGAGCCCCGTCTGGAGAGCCTGCCCGAACGCCTGGCGAACGAGCGCGGACATCATGTCGCCCATTCCAGTCATGCCCCCGCCATGGCCCATCGCCTGTTCGAAGGTTGCCGGCGCGGCCAGGTTGATTGCCGCGAATAGTGTCGCGCCGGCCACGACAGCAACCCCCAGGTACGACACGAGGAGTCGCAGCCACAACCCGACTCTCACACTCAGCCTTCCTTCGGTCGGAACCTGTAGCCGACACCACGAACGGTCTCGATGAACTGCGGTCGCACTGGATCCTCGCCCAGTTTGCGACGCAGATTCACGAGGTGGACGTCGACGACGTGCTCGTCGCCTACGTAGTCCATCCCCCACACACGGTCGAGCAGCCGCTGTCGGCTGAACACGACGCCGCGCTCTTCGGCCAGCGTCGCGAGCAGGTCGAACTCGATCGCAGTGAGCGTCACCACCCCGCCACGCAAGGTGACCGTGTGGGTCGGTCGGTCGATCACCAGCTCACCCAGTTCGAGCCTTCCCGCGTCGCCGCGCTCAGCGCGTGGGCGACGCAGGAGGGCGCGCACCCGTGCGACGAGCTCGCGTGGCGAGAACGGCTTCAGCATGTAGTCGTCGGCACCCACTGACAGGCCCACGATGCGGTCGATCTCCTCTGCGCGCGCCGTAAGCATGATCACGTAGGCATCTGAGAAAGCGCGCATTTGGCGCAGCACTTCGAACCCGTCCAGGCCGGGCAGCATCACGTCGAGTACGACCACATCTGGGCGCCGCTCCCGGATCTCGCTGAGCGCCGCCAGCCCGTCGGCGGCGATGGCCACGTCCATGCCCTCGGCTGCCAGGTAGCTGCGCACGATCTCGGCCAGGGCGGCTTCGTCGTCGACGACCAGGACCCGCGTGGCGCTCAAGTGCGGATCACCGGCAGTGTCACGGTCACGACCGTTCCCCCGCCCGGTCGGTTGGCCAGCTCGATCGTGCCCGCATGGGCCTCTACGATCCAACGGGCAATAGCCAGGCCAAGGCCCGTGCCGGTCGGTCGCAACTGGCGTGCCCGTGAACCGCGATAGAGCCGCTCGAACAGCCGTTCGCGATCAGTCTCGTCGAGACCGATGCCGGTGTCCTCGACGCGCACGATGGCCTGGCCCTCGCGAACCGACAAGCTAACTGCCACGCTGCCGCCGGACGGGGTGTAACGAGCTGCGTTGTCGAGCATGACACCGAACAGGTCACCCAGGCGATCGCGATCTCCGTCGACCACCGCCGGCTCGACTGACGCGACGCTCATGCGCACGTGCGCCGCGGACTGGCGCTGACGGCGGACCGACTCCACCAAGAGTGCATCGAGCTCGACTGGGGCGAGTTCGAGCCGGGCGCCAGATTCGGCTCGCGCGAGTGACAACAGGTCACCCACCAGGCGGCCCATTCGTTGAGCCTCGTCACGCGCATCGGTCAGGATCGCCTGCCGCTCGTCGGCGGGCACCTCGGGACGCAACGCGAGATCTAGGTTGGCTCGGATGCTGGTAAGTGGCGTGCGTAGCTGGTGCGATACGTCGGCCAGGAAACGCTGCAGCGCCTGGTGGTTGCCCTCGAGCGCGCCAAGCATTTCGTTGAACGCCAGAGCGAGTTCGCCGAC
>JARXKQ010000004.1 GCA_030271555.1 Chloroflexota bacterium
CCCTGTCTCAATGAGGCCCAAACCATCGGCCGCGTGATCGACGACTTCAAGCGCGAGCTGCCCAATGCCGCGATCTGGGTCATCGACAACGATTCCAACGACGACACGGCCAAGGTCGCGCTCGAGCACGGCGCCCAGGTCCTGACTGAGACGCGCCGCGGCAAGGGCTTTGCGGTGCGCACTGCGTTCCGCGCCATCGACGCTGACGTCTACATCATGGTCGACGGCGATGACACGTACCCCGCCGAGGCTGTCCACGACCTGTTGGCACCCATTGCCGCCGGACGGGCCGACATGACCGTTGGCTCCCGCACCATGGAAGGCACCAAGAGCCAATTTCACGTCCTCAATCGCTTCGGCAACCGCATGTACGCGGCGCTCGTCCGCTTCCTGTTGCGCGTCCGGCTCACCGACATCCTGTCCGGCCTGCGGTTGATGACCCGCCAGCTGGTCCGGACCGTGCCCATTGCCGCGTCGGGCTTCGAGATCGAGGCCGAGCTCACGGTGAAAACCATCGAACGCAACATGCGCATCGTCGAATTGCCGATCGATCTCCGTTCACGGCCGCGCGGCAGCTCAAGCAAGATCAAGGTGTTTCGCGACGGCGCGCGCATCGCCTGGACGATCGTGCTGCTCTTCCGCGACTACAAGCCGCTGACCTTCTTTGGCGGTATCGGCCTGGTGTTCATGGTGCTGGGGCTGATCCCGGGAATCGGCGTGGTCGTTGAATACGCACAGACCGGCCTCGTGCCGCGCCTCCCATCGGCGCTGTTGGCGGCGGTGCTGGAGGTCGTGGGCATCCTGTTGGGCGGTGTCGGCATGGTCCTGAGCTCGATCAGCAAGCGCTTCCAGGAGATCGAAAGCAAGCTCGACCTGATCGCCAACGACCGCGTCGAATCGACCGCCGCGCGGCGCAACGGGAGCGACACGACCAGTCGCTAGGAGAGGGCCAACAGGGCACTCAACCTATACTTGGCGGTCTTATGCCGAACTTGATTTCCCGTCTTTTTGACTCAAACAGTCGTGAGGTGCGCCGGCTGCGCACGGTCGTCGACGAGATCAACTCCCTCGAAGAAGAATTCAGCACGCTGAACGACGATGAGATCCGCGCGCGCATGCTCGAGCTGCGCGACCAGATTCGCGAGGACGCCGCGCCCAGCGAACCAGCCGACGACGAGCTCCACGCCGATTCATCAGAGGGCCGGCGGGAGCTGCGTCGCGCCCGCGAGAAGGCAGATATCAAGCATCTCCAGGGCGTCCTCGACGACGCGCTGCCTGAGGTCTTTGCCGCGGCGCGCGAGATCAGCAAGCGCAAGCTCGGCATGCGCCACTTCGACGTCCAGATGATCGGTGGCATGGTCCTGCACCAGGGCAAGATCGCCGAGATGAAGACCGGCGAGGGCAAGACGCTTGTTGCCCCCCTGGCTGCGGCGCTCAACGCGATGTCCGGACGCGGCGTCCACGTCGTGACGGTCAACGACTACCTCGCCAAGCGCGACCCGCAGTGGATGGGCCCCATCTTCCACGGCCTTGGCCTGACGGTCGGGATCATCCAGCACGAGAGCGCCTACCTTTTCGACCCGGCGCACCGCGGCACCGATGAGGTGCTGCTCAACCTTCGTCCGGTCGAGCGCCGCGAGGCGTATGCCGCCGACGTCACCTACGGCACGAACAACGAGTTCGGCTTCGACTACCTGCGCGACAACATGGTCACCGAGCTCGACCAGCGGGTGCAGCGCCAGCGCTACTTCGGCATCGTCGACGAGGTGGACAACATCCTCATCGACGAGGCGCGGACGCCGCTCATCATCAGCGGCCAGGCCGCCGAATCGGAGGATTTGTACTACCAGTTCGCGCGCCTCGTGCCGCGCCTCTCCAAGCGCCCGGAAGGTGCCGAGGAGGGCGGCGACTTCTTCGTGGATCTCAAGGAGCACGCCGTCGCCCCGACCGAGGAAGGCATCACCAAGATCGAGCGCCTGCTCAAGGTCGACAACCTCTTCGACACCGATCCGCGGCTGGTGCGCCACTTCGAACAGGCCCTCCGCGCACATGCGCTGTACCAGCGCGACCGCGATTACATCGTCGAGAACGGCGAGATCGTCATCGTCGATGAGTTCACCGGCCGCAAGATGCCCGGCCGGCGTTGGTCGGAAGGCCTGCACCAGGCGATCGAGGCCAAGGAAGGCCTGCGCGTCCAGCGGGAGTCGGTGACCCTCGCCACGATCACGTTCCAGAACTACTTCCGACTGTACGAGAAGCTGTCCGGCATGACCGGTACGGCCCTGACCGAGCAGGAGGAGTTCTACAAGATCTACGGCCTCGAGGTGATCGGCATCCCGACTCAGCGGCCGATGGTCCGCGACGATGCGACCGACGTCGTCTATCGCAGCGAGGATGCCAAGTTCAACGCCGTCATTGACGAGGTCCAGGAGATGGCCCAAAGCGGCCGCCCAGTGCTCGTGGGCACGACCAGCGTCGAGAAGAGTGAGGTCCTGTCGGACATGCTCAAGCGACGCGGCGTCAAGCATGAAGTGCTCAACGCCAAGCAGCACGAGAAGGAAGCGCCCATCGTCGCGCAGGCCGGCCGCAGTGGCGCCGTGACCATCGCCACCAACATGGCCGGCCGCGGCACGGACATCCTGCTCGGCGGCAACCCCGCCGGCATGGCCTCGACCGAGCTGCACCGCCAGGGCATCAACCCCGCTGAAGCTCCGCCCGAGGTCTATGAGGCGGCCCTCGAGAAAGCCAAAGCTGAAACGACGCAGGATCACGAGAGAGTTGTGGGCGCGGGCGGGCTGCACATCATCGGCACCGAGCGACACGATGCGCGCCGAATCGATAACCAGCTGCGCGGGCGTGCCGGCCGACAGGGCGACCCCGGGTCCTCGCGGTTCTACCTGTCGCTCGAAGACACCCTGATGAAGCGCTTTGCCTCGGATCGCGTGACCGGCCTGATGGAACGCATGGGTCTCCAGGGCGACGCGTCGCTCGAGCATGGCCTCGTGTCGCGCACGATCGAGAGCGCCCAGACCCGCGTCGAGGGCTACAACTTCGACATCCGCAAGCGCGTCGTCGAGTACGACGATGTCATCAACAAGCAGCGCGAGACGATCTACGCCGAGCGCGACAAGGTCCTCAACAACGAGGACCTGACCGACACCGTCAGAAGCTTCGTCGACACCGAGATCGCAGCCCTGGTTGACGGCCACCTGGCGGGGCCCGAGCACGATTGGGATTACGAAAGTCTGGCGCGGGAGATCGGCCAGATGGGTCTCGTCGGTGAAGGCCTTGACGCCGACGGGTTGGCTGAGCTGGGCGAGCGGGAAAGCCTGCTCGAACATCTCAAGGGCGCCGTCGACGACACGCTCGAACAGCGCGAGAAGGACCTTGGCGCCGACGTCTGGGCGCAGGTTGAGCGACTGGTGCTGCTGCGCTCCATTGACGCCCTGTGGGTCGACCACCTGACCGAGCTCGACGACATGCGCCGCGGGATCGGCCTGCGCGGCTACGGCGGCATCGACCCGCTCAACGAGTTCAAGCGCGAAGCCTTCAAGCTCTACGAAGAGCTGCGTGGCTTCATCAGCCGCCAGGTCGCCAACACGATCTTCCGCGTCCAGGTCCAGCAGCAGGCGCCGGCGCAAACGTTCCCAATGCCGATTCCCACCCAGCTCACCCAGACAGGCACCGACGGGAACGGATCGGCAGTGGACAAGATCACGCCGGTCGACGGTGGCCACGTGCACTCGGATGGGACGTTCCACGCCCAGGAGGCTGAAGGCAATACTCCGGCCGCGGCCGGTGCGGCCGGTGCGGCCGCCGGCGTCGCCATAAAGGGTCTGGGCGGTCAATCGCGCCGGGGCGAGCTCCAGTACTCGGCCGGCGAACAGGTGGCGGCGGCCGGTGCGGCACGCGGCGCCAAGCCCAAGGCGGACGATGGTCCCAAGCTGGGGCGCAACGATCCGTGCTGGTGCGGCAGCGGCAAGAAATACAAGCGCTGTCACGGAGCTTGAGCGCGATCGATACCGGCCGAGAGAGGATTCTCGCCTGGGATGGAGTCATCAATGCCCGTGACAACGGCGGCCTGCAGGCGGCCACGGGCAAGATCCGGCGCGGCGCGCTCGTTCGGTCCGACGTCCTCAACGGCCTGACGCCCAATGGCGTCGCGGCGCTCGAAGATCACGGCGTGCGAACCGTGATCGACGTCCGCGCCCCGGACGAGATCGCCGATGACTGGGCGCGCTACCCGCTCAAGGAGCACCCCACGGTTCGCTACCTGAACCGTTCGTTCACGGCCGGAGTCGAAACCCACACGTGGGACCAGGTGCGCGCCGTATATCGGGCGGCACAGAGTCGTGAGGAGATCAACCGCGCCGACCTCGACATTCATCGGCTGGGCATTGCCGCGATCGTCGCGGCAATCGCCGACGCGCCGGCCGGCGGTGTCCTCGTGCATTGCCATGCAGGCAAGGACCGCACCGGTATGGTGATCGCGCTGACGCTGGCCGCGGTGGGGGTGAGCGACGCGGACATCGCCGATGACTACGCGATGACGCAGCTCGTCCTCGAGCCGCTCATCGCCGACTGGCTCGATCAGATGAGCCACGACCCAGCCGAACGCGAGCGTCTGCGCCGGCTGGCCGTGCCCAGTCGTGCGGCGATGCTCGACACGCTGGCGTATCTGCGCAAGCGCTACGGCGGAGCGGTGCCCTACCTGCTCGAGTCGGGCGTTACCCAGGCGCAGATCGACGTGCTGCGCGACCGCCTGGTCGCCCACTAGATGGACGCACTGGCGCGCGACTACCTGCTGGTGGCGCTCGGCATAGGCGAGCTCGAGGAAGGGATCGTCGACGCCTACTACGGCCCGCCCGAGCTGCGCCAACAGGCCGCGGACGCCAACCAGAGCGCGGCCGTGATGGCGGGCCACGCGGCAGCCCTCCGCGCGCGCCTGGCAGACGCGACCGACGACGAACAGCGGCGGCGTTGGCTCGACCGCCAGCTGGTCGGTCTGGAGACGATCGCCAATCGACTAGCCGGCGTTGAGCTGCCGTACGTCGACGAGGTGACGCGCTGTTTTGATGCTAGGCCTGAGGCGACGCCACCCGAGGAGTACGCCCGCGTTCGGACCGATCTCGAGCAATTGCTGCCGGGCAGCGGCGACCTACGCGAGCGCCTGGCGCAACACGACGCGCGCATGGTCATTCCGCCGGACCGGCTGGCCGCCATCGCCGATTGGGTCTTCGCCCAACTGCGCGCCGCGGCGGCACAACGTTGGCCACTGCCCCAGGGTGAGAGCTGCACATTCAGCATGGTCCGTGACCAACCGTGGGCGGCCTACAACTGGTACGACGGCAACCTGCAATCGCGCATCGAGATCAATACCGACCTGCCCATGCGCGCCGATCAGCTGCCCGGCGTGGTCGCCCACGAAACGTTCCCCGGCCATCACCTCGAGCACGCCTGGCACGAACAGCGGCTGTACCGCGAACGCGGCTATGCCGAAGTCGGCGTGCAGCTCATCAACACGCCTGAGGCATACATGAGCGAGGGCCTGGGTGAGACCGGCGCGTGGCTCCTCAACGACGCGGCCCGTTGGCAGGCACTGCTACTCGAGATCTGCGACCGCGCCGGCATCGCGCTCAGCCCCGAGGACGCCCAACGCGAATGGCGCATTGCCACTGCAAAGCATCGACTGCGCGGCGTCAGCGGCGACGCGGCACTCCAGCTTTTCGTGGCCAAACGGTCGCGCGAAGACGTCCAGCGCTTCCTCGAGCAGGACGCCCTGGCGACGCCGGCACGCGCCGCCAAGAGCCTCGAGTTCATCGAGCATCCGCTGTGGCGGACGTATGTCTTCTGCTACGCCGGCGGCGAGCGACTGCTGACCAAGTGGGTCACTTCGGCCGCCGATGAATCGGCCAAAGACGCGCGCTTCTTCCGCCTTTTGACCGAACAGCTGACACCATCGGGGATCGCCGCAGAAATTACCTATTGAGTGCACGCGAATCGAGCGGCATAATCGGAAGCACCCGCCTCCGGAGGCCGTGCCTCCTCCGGTGAACGTGTTCTAACCACGTCCCCCGGGGTCGAGGGTGGGCCCGGGCTCAACAAGGAGTCTGGCGAGGCGTGAACCTCAAGCCGGCGAAAGAGGCACTAGCCGATCCATTCGTGGATCTCATCGCCTGTGAGCGAGAGTGCCGCACCTGTAGTTACGCCGCGACGCTCGATTGCGACGGCAACTGCGGGGTATGTCCACACAATGGATACTGTCCCTGTGTCAACCCCGTCGTCGCCAGGAGCAAGACCGCGTTGAAGATCATCGAGCTGCGGCCGATATTGCTCCAGGATTTGCGCGCCAGGAACTAGTCGAAGTGACACCTGGCTGATGGAGATCGCTGCTTTGCGCGACCTCGTCGAGCGCGTCCGCGCGACCTCGGGGCGGCTTTGACCTAGCCGCAAAAGAAACACGCGTCGGAGAGCTCGACGCGCAAGCCAGTGAGCCCACGTTCTGGTCGGATCAACGCGCCGCCCAGAAGGTGCTGCGTGAAGCCGATGGTCTGCGCGACGAGATAACGACGTGGCGCGCGCTCGAGAAGCGCGCCGACGACCTGCTCGAGCTGGCCCAGCTGGCCGACCAGTCCGCTGATTCCGATTTGGCGGCAGAGCTCGACTCGGAGTTTCAGGCCGTATCGGCCGAGTACGAGCGCGTGCGCACCAGCCTGCTGTTCTCGGGCGAATACGACGAGGACGACGCGATCCTGACGATCACCGCCGGTGCTGGCGGCACGGAGGCGACCGACTGGGCCGAGATGCTGCTGCGGATGTACCTGCGCTGGGCACAGCGCCATCGCTATGCCAACGAGATCCTCGACCAGCTCGAGGGTGAGGAGGCCGGCCTCAAGAGCGTCACCGTGAGCATCGGCGGGCGCAATGCGTATGGGCACCTGCGCGCCGAACGCGGCGTGCATCGCCTGGTGCGCATCTCGCCGTATGACTCGCAGAAGCGGCGCCACACGACGTTCGCGCTGGTCGAGGTCGTGCCCGAAGTCGAGGACGACACCGAGGTGGGCGACATCCCCGATGAGGAGCTGCGCATTGAGACCTTCCGCTCGCAGGGCGCCGGCGGGCAGCACGTTAACAAGACCGACTCGGCGGTGCGCCTGACGCACATCCCGACGGGCATCACCGCCCAGAGCCAGAACGAGCGCTCGCAGCACCAAAACCGCGAATCGGCGATGAAGATCCTGAAGGCACGACTGCTCGAACGACGGCTGCTCGAACGCGAAAAGGAGCTCGCCACGCTGCGTGGCGAACACGTCGAGGCTGGTTGGGGCAACCAGATCCGCTCATACGTGCTGCACCCCTACCAGATGGTCAAGGACCACCGCACCAACTACGAGACGAGCGCGACGAACGACGTGCTCGACGGCGATCTGGACGCGTTCATGCAGGCCGAGCTCGAGCGCCTCGCCACCGGCGGTGCAAGCGCGTGAACTTCCGACCCGTCGATCCAGCCGACATCGAGGCATGTGCGGACGTCTTCTACGCCGCCGACGACGAACTCAACACCAAACGCGGGCTGCCGGTCATGCCGCGCAACCGGGTCGCGCTAACGCGCATGTTCAGCCACATCCAGGCGACTGACCCAGGACGCGCCTGGCTCGCTGAGCGCGACGGCCGCGTACTGGGCTTCGCCATGTCAGCGCAGCGCGAAGAGCTCGTATTTCTGGCATTCCTGTTCATTGAGCCAGAGGAGCAGTCGCGCGGTCTTGGCCGGGAACTGCTGGAGCGATCGATGGCCAACGCCACGAAGACCGCCGTGTGCATTCTGTCGATCCAGCCCATCTCCGCCGCGCTATACGCGAAGTACGGCATGGTGCCGCGCGTGCCCATTTACCAGATCGGTGGCCGTCCGAAGAAGCCGTTGCCTGAGCTGCCGGCTGGCTTGTCGGTTGGTCCGCTCGAGGTCGCCCAGGCGGCAGCCCTTGACCGCGCAGTTACCGGGTTCGCGCGCGAGCAGGACCACGTCGCCTGGCAGAGCTGGGAGCGCAAGTTGTTCGGCCTGTTTGAGGGCAAGCGGGTGGTCGGTTACGGCTACGCCCAGGCAGCGGGACGACTCAGCCCGGTCGTTGTCAAGCGGCGCGAACTCCTGCTGCCACTCGTCTCCGAATTGATGCGCCAGGTCGAAACGCTGGAGGATTGGATTATCAACGTGCCCGGGCCCGCGGCCGAGGTCTTCAGCACGCTCCTTAACGCCGGCATGCAACTCCAGGGGCCGCCCGCCATCTTCTGCGCCGTTGAAGATCATGGGATCGACCACAGCCGGTACCTGCCGTCCACCTTTGCGCTGCCCTAGTCCCCTTTCAACGCGCTCTCAGCAGACGAACCTAGACTGGCCCAGCCGTGACTGACGAATCCTTTGGCGCGCCTCAATCACCCGAGCAACGACCGCCGTCGTCGCGGTCATCGACATTGCTCGCGCTGCTCGTCGTCTTCATCCTGGGCGGCGGCGCCCTCTTCGTGAGCGGCTTCACCCTGGGCCGCCTCGCCGGCGCGACACCGGGCACGACCGACGCCAACCAGGACCTGTTCCGGCCGTTTTGGGACGCGTATTCAGACGTCAGCTCGAACTACGTCGGCAAGATCGATCCGCACCTGCTTGTTGAGGGCGCGATCAAGGGCATCTTCGATACGCTCAACGATCCGTTCTCGCAGTACCTGACCGAAGAGGAATATCGCGCCTCGCTGGGCGGCATCTCGGGCGAATTCGAGGGCGTGGGTCTCGAGATGGCGACGCAGGACGCGGCCGGTCAGGGTTGCGCCGCGATCTCTGAGACATGCCGGCTGACCGTCACCCATGTCGTCCGTCGCTCACCGGCGGCCGGCGCGGGCTTCCTCGAAGGCGACGTCGTGAAAGCCGTCGACGGCGCCTCGACCGCCGGCAAGACGCTGGCCGATGTCGTGCCGACCATCCGCGGCCCCAAGGGAACGGTCGTGACGCTGACCGTGGTGCGCGGCACCCAAACCCTGGACGTGCCGGTCACGCGTGACGTCATCCAGCGTGAAGACGTCACCAGCCAGCTGCTCGCCAACGGCCGAATCGGTTATCTCAAGGTGAGCGGCTTCTCGTCGGCATCCGCCCAGGATCTGCACGACCTCCTGACGCAGCTGATCCAGACCAACCACGTCGAGGGGCTTATCCTCGACCTGCGCGACGACCCCGGGGGCTACGTCGATGCGGCCCAGAAGATCGCCAGTGAGTTCACCGGCTCCGATCCGCTGTACTGGGAGCAAACCGCGACCGGCGCGCCTCAGCCGCAGCATCCCATTCCTGGTGGCGCGGCAACCGACACGGCAGTCCCCATGGTCGTGCTGGTCAATGGCGGCACCGCCAGCGCGAGCGAGATCGTCTCAGCTGCGCTCCAGGGCAACGGCCGCGCCCTGCTTATCGGCTCCAAGACCTATGGCAAGGGCACCATCCAGGAGTTCAAGGAGCTCCCTGGCGCCGGGGGGTACCGACTTTCGGTTCGGAAGTGGCTTACGCCCGACCAGACCTGGATCCATGGCGTGGGCCTTTTCCCCAACATCAACATCGCCCCACCCGACGGCGAGCAGCCGTCCAACGACGTGGTGCTCGAAAAGGGCATCCAGACGCTCCTCGACGAGCTCGCGGGCAAGCCGATCCAGACCGACCCACCGCCCACGCCTTCACCAGCACCCACGTTGTCACCCACGCCGAGCGCATGATCGGCGCTCTATAGCGCGCCGATATACGCCTCTTCGCGGTGGAGACCCGAGTCGAGACCCGTTTCCTCGACTTGGGCCGAGACCCTTACTGGTGTGAACCGATCGATCAGCCAGAGCATTGCGTAGGTGAACCCGAACGCCCAGACGGATGAGGCGAGTACGGCGGCGAGCTGCTTCACGAAGAACTCGGGGTTGCCCGCCAGCAGGCCATTGGTGCCAGCCGGATTGAACGCTGTCGTTGCCAGAACTCCGAGCAAGACGATGCCGATGAAGCCACCCACGCCGTGCACGCCCCACACATCGAGCGCGTCGTCCCAGCGGAGCCGGTTCTTGAGCGCGACTGCGCCATAGCAAACGACGCCCGCAACAATGCCGATCACGACCGCGGCGACAGGTGAGACGAATCCCGCCGCCGGGGTGATCGTGGCCAGTCCGGCGACTGCGCCAGTCAACAGCCCCACCAGGCTCGGGCGCTTCTCGAAGAACCAGCCCACGGTCAGCCAGGCGATGGCGGCGAATGAGGCGGCGATGTCGGTATTTAGGAATGCGACCGCGGTCACCGAATCGACGCGAAACTCACTGCCGGCATTGAAGCCGTACCAGCCGAACCAGAGCAGTCCGGTCCCGAGTGCGACGAGTGGAATGCTGTGTGGACCGAGGTCCGCAAACTTCCGCCGGCCGACATAGAGAACGGAGGCGAGCGCCGCGATGCCGGCGATGTTGTGGACAACGATGCCGCCGGCGAAGTCGAGGACGCCCCATTGCGCGAGCACCCCGCCGCCCCACACCATGTGGACGAACGGGAAGTAGACCAGCAGGAGCCAGCCCGTAAGGAAGACCAGGTACGCCTTGAACGTCACGCGGTTGACGAAGGCGCCGGTGATGAGTGCTGGGGTGATGATTGCGAACATCATCTGGTAAGCCACGAACACGATCTCGGGGATCGAGGGGTTGAGCGGCGATGGACTGGTCAAGGTCACCCCGTTCAGGAAGGCCTTGTCAAGGTTGCCGATGATCCCGGCGGTGTCGCCCGAGAAGCACAGTGAGTACCCGACGGCGAACCAGATGACTGTCGTCAAGCCCATCGAGACGAAGCTCTGCATCATTATCGCGAGCACGTTCTTGCGCCCGACGAGGCCACCGTAGAAGAACGCCAATCCCGGCGTCATGAGCATTACCAGGCTGCTGCACAGCAGCATGAAGCCGGTGTTGCCGGTGTCGAGTCCTGGCATCGGTGTCCCTCACTGGGTGGGGTTGGCCGCGCAACAATGGGCCAAATCGAGCGCGCTCGCAGCCCGATTTGTGCAAGCCACTTCCAGGTCGTGCTATCTTGCGAGGGAACGAAAGGAGGTGATGTGCAGTGTTAGATCGTTCTAGCTGCACCATCTCCCGGGGGATGCTCGCCTGAGCTGACACCGGAGATGGTGTAGGCAAGATCACGAAGACGCCGGCCCACCTTGGGCCGGCGTTCGTGTGTCCGGCGACAATTGACTCGTTCAGCAGCTTGAGGCACACCCGTGGCTGAGACGGTGGCGCTCAACCGCAAGGCGCGCCATAACTACCTCATCACCGATACGTTCGAGGCGGGCATCGTCCTGACCGGCACGGAGATCAAAAGCATCCGTGCTGGCAAGGCGAACCTGTCGGATGCCTACGCGCGAGTGGAGCGCGGCGAAACGTGGCTTGTTGGCGCCCACATCGCGCCGTTCGAGCAGGGCAACCGCTACAACCACGAGCCGCGGCGCGACCGCAAGCTGCTGCTCCATCGGACGGAGATCGACTCGCTCATGGGCCGCGCAGCGCAGAAGGGCCTGACCGTCGTGCCGCTGCGCCTCTACATCAACGACCGCGGCCGGGCCAAGGTTGAGCTGGGCCTGGGCAAGGGCAAACAGCTGCACGATCGACGGCGTGACATCGCCGATCGCCAAAGCAAGCGCGACGTCGAGCGCGAGCTCGCCGACGTCACCCGCGGCCGCCGGTAATGTCCGGGCACGATCCGACACGGCTGCGCCTTACCACACGCGGAGGCGTGCGTTAGGGTCCGCGCTCCGGCAGTTGGCCAGGCCCGCCAGTGGGTGATGAGGGAACCACTGTGAGGCGGTCGATGACCTACGCTGGACGCCGATGAGCGATCCGTTGACTGGGCTGCTGACCATCGCCCTGAGCGCGATCGCTGTCGTCTTGCTCGGCGTCGCAATCCTCCGACTGCGGCGCGAAGTCATTTTGACCACCCGCTCGTTAATCATCCGCGGCGTCATGCCACTGGCGGCCACCGCGGGGTACCTGATCGTCGGTGGCCCGCCATATAGCCCGACCCTGGTCGGCGTGGCGAGCGCGATCGGCCTCGGACTGGGCACCTTGACCGCCGGCCTTGTCCGCATGGGTCGTGTGGGAGATTCCGTGTTCATCCGGCAGACCGGCGCGACGTTGGCGCTGTGGTCGATCGCCTACTTGGCAGCTTCATCCGCTGCTCTCGTGCCCCGCGCGGACCTCCAGGCGCTGACCGCACTTGCGCTGTCGGCCGGAGCAGGCCTGGTCGTCGGCGAGCAGCTCGGGCTTTTTGTCCGTGCACGGTCGGCTGGCCCACTTGCGCTACGCCCGGAAGGAGCGGCGCGGCGAGCGCCGGACGACGCCCACTTGACCCACGGCGGCAGTCGCTTTCTGCTCGGCTACACCGCAAGCGAGAACGCAATCTGGGACCGGGCGGCGATGCAGGCGCCGGTCGCCCAATACCCTCGGACGAGCGAAGGTCGAGCCGGTGCCTGGCGCCAGTTCACGATGTGGGAGCCGCAAGCGACGCCGATCGCGCCATACCCGGGCATCCGGCTCGCCTCGGTCGCGGATGCGCCAGTCGCCTTCACCCATGTGGGCTCGCGCTTCGCCATCGGTCGGACCAGCACCGCTTACGCGATCTGGGATCGCTGGTCTCCGGGCGCACCGGTCGCTACGTTCGCGAGTGACTCCGAGGGTGCCGCACACGCCTGGCAGACATTCAGCGCCTGGGAACCGGCCGCAATGGCCCTATGAGAACGCTTCTGCGCGCTGTCGGCACCACCCTGCTGCTGTTACCGGCATTCCTCATCGCGGCACCCGCTGTGACGGCCGATCCGGATGCATGCGCCCTCTTGCCATTCGGCGCCCCCTTCCAGATCACCTCACCAGGCAACGCCTGCGAGGCCTTTCTATCCGGGCCGTCCACCGAGATCACGGAAAACATCTTCGTATACATCAAGTGGCACACGACGGCCGAGGCGGCGCGCCAGACGATCGGGGTTCCACCCGGTTCGCCGCCTTCCAACTATGGGGATGTCGGATGGGAGGGACCGGGCGCCACTGGCATCTACACGATCGAGTTCGCGCGGGGGCAGTACCAAGTTGTAGTCGGAACCGGGGCCATCGTGACCGATGCCCGCATCCTCGAGGCCGAGGGTTACGCGGCCTCCATCGATGCTGCGATAGTCGCCGGCCTTGTATCGACTCCGACACCGAGCCCCAGCTCCTCTCCCAGTACAGGGACGCTGACGACGGGCCTTGCTTGCGGCACCGATCTTCGGGTGGTGCGCTGTACAGCGTCGCCGGGCGGGGCGCCGCCTGATGCCGAACTCGTCTACGACTGGACGTTCGACGGGTTTACGCGGCCTGAGACCGGCTCAACGATGGAACTCGACTGGATCGCTGAAGGAGTGGGCACAGGCGACCACACGATCCTCGTGACGGTGCGCGACACCCAGCACGCGAACGTAAGTCCGGCAGTCGGCGTCACGATCGTCCAGCTTGGCCTGTCGGTCCGGGTGACCTGCAACTACGAGCTCAGCATCAGCCAGTACGCGGTGCTGTGCACGGCAACGCCCGTCAACGCCTTCAGCACGGCGGTACTTAGCTATGACTGGTCCTATTCGTTCATCGACTCCAGCGGACGCCAACGGAGCGGGGTTGATGGCTCAACCGACGAGCGCTTCTCGCGCGACTTCGGTCGCGGAGCGGTCACGGTCACAGTCGTCGTGCACGATACGGTGAACGGTCAGCAGTCGAGCCCGGTCAACTACTTCGTGGCCATCGATGCTACGGCCACTCTGACAGAGATTCTGACGGGCGGCGAGACGGCTGATCCGCAGAACGCTATCGAAGCTCTCACTGGTTCGGCAGCTGTTGCCGCGGTCGTCGGCGGCCTCGCCGTCCTCTCCGGAGTACTCGCCGGAGGCGCTGGCTCGGGCGCTGGTGGCGCAGGCAGTGCCGGTGGCGGGGGCAGACCAGGTGGCGCAGGTGGACCAGGTGGCGCAGGTGGACCCACGCCACCGGCATCGGGCGGCCCATTCGCGGACGCGGCCAACATGCTGGCCGCGGAGGCGGGTCGGCTACCGCCGATCACGGCCGAGACGCTGCAGCATTGGAAAGACCTGTCCGGGTGGCCGGCTGGCGCCGACGCGGACGAGACGTTCCGCAGGACGATCTTGACGCTCAGGGACCTCAACACCTCGCCGAAGGTGATCCTGAGTGTTCTGCGCGAGCATGCGTTGAGGGTTCGCGCCGGAATGTAAGGGCTGCGCAATCAGGTCGGCGGTCAGCGTCATCGCTTCGGCTGATGCTCCGACCGGCCTCGACACGTCCCGGCCGGCTCAAACATGCCGCGCGGAGCTTTCGGTCCACATTTCCTGCTCGCTCCGAGGGTGCAGTCGGTAGTGGGTCAGTCCCGCTACCGTGCAGGCGGTGCATGGCGAGTCCGGTCCAGCCTTGCGGCAGATCTTGTTGAACAGGCGTCTACTGTTAAACTGCGTGGTCTGGGGATGAGTGGTTTCGACAGGGCCGGATTCCCGGAGAACGCGAGCCGAGGTTGCCATCAGGCCTCGTTAATCAGGTGGCAAAAAGAAGTAACTGGCAACCGCCAGCCTGCTCTCGCCCTCGCCGCTTAAGGCGGCAAGGTGAGCGTGGAAGCAGCCCCATCCCCGCGGGTTGTGGAAGCGTCATTTAGCGGGGATGCGCTACCAGCAAGGTCACGTAGCCGGTAGCAAAGCCCGCAAGGGAACGTGGATGGATCAGTCGGGACGCTGTCGATGGCGGCCAGGCAGATTGACGACAAAGCATCGAACACGCTCGTAGTGGTCTCCGGCTGATGGTTCTGGACGAGGAGTTCGACCCTCCTCCATCTCCACCAACTCTTGTACCTTCACCCTTCACACATAAGTGGAGGGTTTTCTTTATGGCCCAGGGCAGCGGCACCAAGGCCGATCCGTGGCAGCTCAAGACGCCGCCCGGCACGTCCGAGTATCAGATGTGGATCGATGACATGGCCGATCCACCAGCCATCGTCTGCCAGGTCGGTGGCACGCAACTCAAGTATCAAAAGCGCGCGATCGACGATCTCGACGCCATGTTGAAGAAGCACGGCGATTGGATGGACTTGGGCGGCGCCGACGAGCAGAAGCCTGCCGCCGACGGAACGGTCGAGGCGTGGGGTCGGTCGGAGCAGAATCCCGTCGGTGGCTGGTACGGCATGAAGAAGGGCCTCCGCGGTCGCTTCGGTGTCTACATGCCGCCACTCATGGAAGCGCTGGGTCTCGTCGAGCTGACCCACGACGCCAAGAACAACAAGATGCGGGCCAAGTAGGGCCGGCGCCCGCAGGAACCGTCCCAGGCGCCCGTGGGCGCCGCTAGATCAGTGGTTGTACTGGGTCGCCGGGATGGTCGTGCCGTCGGGCGGGTCGCCCGGGTAGCGACCGACCTGGGTGACGCCGTTGACGGTCCCGTAATGCGACGTGAACGTGTCGAAATGGATGACGTTGCCCGCGGCGTCCTTGACCGTTCGCGTGACAGTCACGTCCATGCCATCGGTGTTGAACTCGGTCCGCTTCTTGACGCCTGGCGCGAGGGTGTCGGTGTACTCGACCTGGTCGACCGCTGCAACGGGGTTCTCGACCACCGGCTCTGAGAGCTCGACAGTCCGGCCATCGTCGACGCCGTAGATCTGGAAGGTCACCTTGCCGGTTTCGTTGATGCCGCGCACGAGGATCGGGTACGCGGTGTCGTTGACGAACGACATCGTCAACCGGCGCGCTTTGGAGATCCAGACAGTCGCGTCGAGACCCAGCGGATAGCGGCTGATGTAATAGAAGTGGTTGCCGCGCGAATGCATGTCGAGACCCGAGCGCAGGGCCGCGTTGAAGAGCGTGGTTGACGACGAGCACATGCCGCCGCCCAGGACGCCTTCCATCACCGTGTGGCCGCGCACGATGGCGGCGCCCGACGTGTACGGCGGGCTCGTGATGGGGCCGATCACTGACAGGTAGTCGAACAGCGCACCGGGCTCGACGACGTAGCCGTCGATGATGTTCGTCGGGATCTGGATGTTGACCCCGAGGCCGTTGAGCGGGCTGGGGACGTAGTTCGTCGTCCATTCGCCAAGCAGCTTGACGCGCGGCGCAAGGGCGGTCGCTGCGGCAGTGTCGAAAGTTGGCGGCACGCGGCTCAAAGTGAGCGTCGCGGCGCCGGCGACCTGGCCCGCAGCACGCTGCTGGAGCAGGTCCAGGATGCTGTTGGTCGTCGTCTCGACGTCGGTCGCCGTGCCGTCGCTGCTGGCCACAACTGTGATGGTGCCGCCGTTGAACGCGAAGGACGCATTCTTGGCTGGGATGTCGCTCGAGAGGCCGTAGTCAAAGACCGCTTGGGCGATGGGCGCGCGCTCGATGACGAGCTGCCAACCGCTGCCATCCGCCGTGGGGTCGAGGTGCACCCAACCACGCAACGAGGCAGAATCGATCGTCATTGCCTGGGCCGTTGCGGCAACCTGGACATCGCTGCCCATGACCCGCTCGGCGGTGTCGGCCGCGTCCTGGGCGAGCGCGGTTTCAAT
>JARXKQ010000256.1 GCA_030271555.1 Chloroflexota bacterium
ACCCTGACTGGGGCCGGAAGGCAACTGATCCGCGACCGCACGGTCAATCCCGCCGCCCACGACCTGCTGCTGCAGGCCCGGTTCGCCCTGCGCGCCGGCACTGCGGCCGACAATCGCGAGGGCCTCCGTCTGATCCGCCAGGCCATCGGACTCGACTCGACCTACGCCGCCGCCTGGGTCACACTGTCTCGGCTCCACTTCAACATGGCCCTCCTCGGCGAAGCGGACCTCGGGGCACAGGATTCCACCCGATTGGCCGTCGAACGGGCCGTGCAACTGGACAGCTTGTCGTCGGAAGTCCAGGTGGCGCTGGCACGGACCCGGTTCCGCTACGACTGGGACTGGCCGGCCGCGGAAGCCGCGTTCCGCCGGGCCCTCGCAATCAACCCGAGTTCGGCCGAGGCCCATGTCGACTACGCCCGGTTCCTTCGCTCCATGGCCCGGTTCGCCGAGTCGCGCGCGGAGCTGATGAGAGCCGCCGCCCTCGACCCCATCGGTGCTGATCGGCCGCTGGCGTTCGGCCGGATCGCCCACATCGCCCACGATTTCGACGAGGCGATCCGGCTCTCGAATGCCGATCCCAACCACGGCGTCAGGAACTGGGCGACCTGGACGGCCCAGGCCTACCTCGCGGCCGGACGTTACCAGGAGGCGGCGGCCCTTGAATTCCAAGCCAGCTCCGACGCACCGGGCGGGCGCCTCATCAGAATCATCCTGGCGGTCAAGACCGGGCGACCCGATTCGGCTCGTCGCCTCCTCGCAACCATGCCGGCGGGGTGGCCGTACTTCCGAAGCCTGTCGTTCGCCGCGCTTGGCGAACCCGACCGCGCCTTCGCCGCGCTCGATGAGGCGGTCAGGGTCCGGGATCAACTCGTGGCTGACCTCCTCGTCGACCCGCTGATGGCGCCGATCCGGGGCGACCCCCGCTTCGATGCGCTGCTGGCCCGGCTTCGTTTTCCGCGCCCGCCAGGGCGTTAGGCGTCGGGCGCCCCCGCGTCGATAAAAAGCCAGAGCCCGGCGCCGACCAACGCAAAGACCGAGGTCCCGGCGAGCGCCGCCGGCCATCCCCAGCGACTCGGGGCTTGCTGGGCGACGCGGCTCCGCTCTCGGCAAGTTCGCTGGTCCGTACCGGCATGCCGGCTCCATCCCACGAGACGGCCCAAGGTTACAGCCCGCGCGCACACCGCTCGAGACCTATCAAACAGGTAGTACTAGTTCCGGTCAGGGAATCCGCGAATACGCCCGCACGAGCGGGCGCGCCGGGGCAGCCCCTTACCGCCCGCCCGCAAAAACACGCAGCCGGCGGAGCAACCGACGGTCGTTCGTGATCATGTCGTCGCCCTTCGGCGTCTCGAGCACCTTGGGAATGTGCGCGAAGCGCTGGTCCGTCATGATGCGCCGGAACGCCCCCTCGCCGATCTTGCCCAGGCCGATGAGCTCATGCCGGTCCTTCCGCGAGCCGAGCGGCTCCCTGGAGTCGTTCAGGTGGAACAGGCCCAGCCGGTCGAGCCCGATGGTGTCGTTGAAGCGCGTCATGACGTCGTCGAAGACGCTGGCCAGGTCGTACCCGGCCGCAAAGACGTGCGCGGTGTCGAAGCAGACGCCGACGCGCGGCTGCAGCGCTGCGGGAAGTCGGGCGAGCAGCTCCGCCATCTCCTCGAACGTCGATCCGAGTGCGGTGCCCTGTCCGGCCGTGAACTCCATGAGGAGGCGCGTGGGACCGTGCACGCGCTCCAGCACCTCGATGATGGCATCGGCGTTGCGGGCGAGCCCGCTGGCGCGGTCGTCCATGAAGTTGCCGGGGTGCGAGACCACCGCATCCAGGCCGAGCGCGATGCTGCGGCGCATCTCCTGCTCGAACGAATCAATGGACTTGGCGCGCAGTTCGGCGTTGGGCGACGCGAGGTTGATGAGGTAGCTGTCGTGCGCCGTGGCAAACGTCACGGGCGTCTTGACCAGCGCCGTCTTGAACGCCAGCACCTCGGCGTCCGTGAACTGCTTCTCCTTCCACTGGCTGGCCTGCTTGGTGAACAGCTGGATGGCCGTGGCGCCGATGTCCACGCCGCGCGGCGGCGCGGTGGCGGCGCCCCCCGACGTGGAGACATGCGCGCCGAGCGGCGCGCCGTGGTAGGCGAGTTCGTAGGGGCAGAGTCCTGCGCCCACTGGAATGGTGCCAGGCTTCGGCACCACGACGTTGTGATCGCTAGATCCCCAGCCCGGCACTTGTCTGACGGCCGACGTTTCGTCGGCCAGCTTTGCGGCGGCGGCCTTCTTGGCGGCGGCCAGCCTCTCCTCGGCTTTCGTTGCCGCGGCCTTGACCTGAGCGGCCTTTTTCTCGGCGGCCTTCTTGGCGGCGACCTTGGTCTTCTCTGCCTTCTTCGTCGCGGCGGCCGTGGCGGCGGCCTTGGCGGCGGCCTTGGCGGCGAGCTTCTTGGCGGGCGACTGCTTGGCGGGCGACTGCTTGGCGGGCGACTTCTTGACCGGTGTCTTCATGGCCGGCGGGACTTTCGTGGTCGGACTGGTTGGTGGTGCGACGTGCTTGGACGCGCTCTGCTTGCTTTTGGGCATTTGCCTGCTGATGGAGATCCGGCCACTTCAGACTGCTACTGAATACTAGTCGAAGTCATCGTCCCGGCCCCTTAAACGCCGGCCGCAGCGCGGGCAATGGAGCAGGTCGCCCGTCTCATGCAGGGCATATTCGTACCCCCGGCCGCAGGCGCAGGCGGTCTCCAAGGCCTGCGAACCGCAGACGATGCAGTGCATATCGTCGGCTTCGTAGGCCCGGAAGCGGCTGCAGACGGCGCAGCGCTTGGGGATCAGCGGCGTTGGCGTAGCCATTCGAGAGGGTCCACCGCGCGTCCCTTGGGACGCATTTCGAAGTGAAGGTGCGCCTCGAGGTCGGGGTCGGTGCGGCCGACGATGCCCAGCACCTGCCCCTTCTGCACGCCCTGGCCCTTTCGCACGTCGAGGCGCGCCATGGAGCCGTACACGGAAAAGTCGCCGTCGCCGTGGCTGACGATCACCGTGGGGCCATACGTGCCGAACGACTCGGCG
>JARXKQ010000257.1 GCA_030271555.1 Chloroflexota bacterium
TGTCAACCCACGAGCGATCGCTGTACGCGACGGGAACGCCATTGACCTCGGCGATGGTCGTGTCGCGCACCGGGTCGAAAGCGTCGCTTGGGTTCACGTAGTACGTGCGCATGTGGCCCAGCTCGGCGCGGAATGGCACGCCATCCGCTTCCGACTGGCGATTGATGATGTCGACGATGACCGGCAGGTCGGCCACGCCGGCATAGGGACGCAGGGTCAGGCCCGCCGGGGCCACCCGCGTCTCGTCGGTGGAGAGCGTCTCATTCATCGCATTCATGTCCTTATCCAACTCTCTTCAGTTTGCCGGTCCGCTTGGCATAGCGCTCGGCCCAACCGAACACGAACACGCCCAGCGGAATGAAGACAACAGCCATCACGGCCAGGGGCAGGAGGTGGGTACAGCCGCGCGGCATACATCAGGTTCTCGTTCGGCGACAGCTTCTTGAAGAAAGCCGCGTCGACGCTGACCCGATTGATCAGCCGCTTGACTGCCATCGCGTCGCGCACGATGTCGTGGCCAAAGACCGCGACCCGGCCGTGCTCGACGGTAAGCAGCGTGCTCACCAACCTGATGAAGGTCGACTTGCCGCTGCCGTTGGCGCCCAACAGTCCGTAGATCTCGCCGCGCTCGATGCGGAGCGAGACGTCGTTGACCGCGACGACTGTCTTGCGCTTCTTGCGCCCGCCGACCTCGAACTTCTTGCTCAGGTGCTCGATGTCGAGCGCTGCCGGTCCGGCAACGTGGGTCATCGGCAGCGCCTGAAGCGCTGGCTCGGTGGTGGTCGGTTGGCTGGTTGTTGGTGGCGTCAATGTGATCGCCATGGCTCCTTGCTCCAGTGGTCATGAATGCCAAGGACAAGGGCCCCGATTAGGCGCGGGAGAGGCGGCTGTCGCGACGCCTACGGCTTGCAGGGCATCAAAAAAGCCGGGGGCCCATCTGGCCCTCCGGCTTCTGAATTCGGCGGTTAGACCGCTTCGCTCAGATCAGAAAGGGCACAGATCTCCCGCGCTCCGAAACGCCGAAGGGCGCGTCGGACCGCAGCGCGGAGGCTGCGGCGGTGGCGAGGTTGGGGATCATCATTCGGAGATCGTGCTCCATTACTGGCTGGCTCTGGCGCGAGCGCGGTTGCGCAGGATAGGGGCGTCGAACGCGGACTGTCAAATGCCGGGTCAGGCGACCCCGACATGCTTGTGGCCCGGCAGACCCGCGACAACCGCTTCGATCAGGTGCTGTGACGAGTGGGCGATCTCATCTACGGCGCGATTGAACGCTTCCTCGTTGGCCGCGGACAGCTTGCGATAGCCACTGATCTTGCGCACGAACTGGAGTGCGGCGGCGCGGACCTCATCGTCGCCGACGATCTCATCACCATCACGTAGTCGAACGATGCTTCGGCACATGGGCGCCACCTTAAAGCAACCGCGTTCAACCGAAGGCGGATCTCGCCTTGAGCAGCCGCGCGGCGTAATCGCGCACGGCGGGGGAGAGGAGGTCGTTGTTCGCGAGCAGCTCGAGATAGGCCGCGATGGCCGCGCGATCGACCGGCGTGAGGGGCGCGGTACGCCATGGATCGGCGGCCTGTTCAGCGCGTTGACCGCGCTGGCCGCGGGCGGCGGTCTCGACCACGGCTTCCGACTCGACCGAGCTGAAGAACATCGCCACCCGAGGCAACGCAGCCATCGCCGCCTTGTGGGCGAGCACCTGGCTCGACAGGCGCAGCGTCGCGAGGTCGGTCGCCGACAGGCTCTCCAGGCTTGCCTGGACCTTGGGTCCCATCGAGCCACTGTATCCTTCGACCGCGTTGCCTCCCACCTCGGCCATCGACGGCTGGCGTCGCTTCGGCGACCCGCGTTTTCGGACCTACCACCACCTCGCTCTGGCACAGGGCGTGGTTGGCGTGCTCGCCGGTTTCGACGTCGTCATTCCATGGGCGTTGGCGATGGGTTGCCCGCCGTTCGTGGCGATCCTGCTGGGCGTCCTGCCGCTGGCCGGCGGGATGGCGCAGCTCGTGGTGCCGCGCCTGCTCGACCGGACCGACGGCAACCTGCGTGGGGTGACGATCCTCATCTCAGCGGTGGGCGAGCCGCGTGGCCTGTACTTCGCCGCCCTCGCCGTGCTCTACGCCGCGGGTCTGATCAGCGGCCCGGTGGCGCTGGTCGTCCTGTCGGTGCTGATCGGCATCACCAGTGTTTTGAGCTCGATCACCGGCGCCAACCTTTTGGCGTGGCACTCGGCGGTGCTGCCCGACCAGGATCGGCGTCTTGTCGTGCCGCGCCTGATGGCCGTCTCGCTCGCGATCGGCGCGCTGCTGCTGCTGCCCATGGCGGCGCTGCTTGACTCCCTCGTCCACGTCATCGGCCCTTACGCCTACGCCCTGCCGTTTGTCGTGTCGGGCGTGTTCAGTCTGGCCGAGATCTGGGTCCTTTTCCGGCTCCGGCATCCAGGCGTGGTCATCGTTCCGCCCCGGGCGCTGGCGGCCGAATCGGAGCCGACACCCGAGCTGAACCAGTTCCTCCGGTCGAGCATGATCAATGCCCTGGGCATGGGCGTCACCCCGGCGCTGTCGGTGTTCATCATCTCGGTCCTGGGGATGACTGCCGGCTTCTCGATGATGGTGGGTGCGATCGGCACTTTGACCATGGTCGTGGCGGCCGCGATCTACGGCGACCGGCTTGCGCGCGGCTCGTCGTCACGCATGCTGCGGCGCTCGTTTGGCGTGCGCGTTCTGGCGATGATCAGCCCGCTGCTGGTGCTGCCGCTGCCGGCTCTGGCGCCGGTGTTCGTGATCGCTTCAGGGATGCTTGGCGCCATCGGCTTTGCCGGCGGAACCCTCGCCGCCAACGAACGGCTGTACCGGCTGATCAGGGGCCCGAGCGTGATCCACCACCACGCCCGCTACCTGGCGCGCACATCGGGCGCCATGACCATCGGTCAGCTCGCGGGCGCGGGTGTCATCGGCGTGGCCGGCACTGTCCTGCCGGCTTTCGCGCTGCTCTACGTGACGTCAGCGGCAATTCGTGTCGTGGCCTGGCGGAGTTTGGC
>JARXKQ010000258.1 GCA_030271555.1 Chloroflexota bacterium
CAGTTCTGTCCGTGTGAGGGCAGTCGTCGGGGTGAGCGGTGGTACCCCCAAGGGGCCTCAAGCACCCTCCCGCTGTCTGAAGATGACAGCCTGGCCTGGTACGTGGCGTGACTGTTGCTGGCGCGATAACCGCCGTTCACCCTTCCCTCGCCATCGAGCAGGTTCCCGTCGATTCGCTCCTCCCTCATCTAGCCAACCCCCGGCGCATCAGCGAGGAGGAGCTGGACGCGCTGACCCGCAGCATCCGCGCCTGGGGCTTCGTGGAGCCTGTGGTGGCACGACGGGAGGACGCCCTCGTGGTTGGCGGGCACCAGCGTCTTGTCGCGGCCCGGCGCGCGGGCCTAACGAGCGTGCCCGTAGTCTGGCTCGACATCAGCGCGCAGGCGCATCTGCTGGCACTGGCACTCAACCGGATCTCCGGCGCTTTGCTTTCCGCGGCACGGCGGTCGCGTTCGCGTCGACGCTATCGCCGGCGCGCGGCATGGCCGAGGTCTGGATCGACGGCGCCAAGGTTGCGACGCTTGACCTGTATGCGCAGACGACCAGCAAGAAGGCGATCGTCTGGTCGTCCCCTTCGCTTCCGCGCGGAGATCATGTCCTCGAGGTGCGCGTCCTCGGAGTCTTCGCCGGAGGCGCCAGCGGAGCCCGGGTCGACGTCGATGCCTTCGTAGTCTGGCCGTGAGGGACAGTGCGCGAGATGTCTCCGCGCCGGCCTGAGTTTCGGACTGCGCTCATACGATCTTCCAGGACACGCTCCTGACACGCTGTCCACTCAGGGCGACCGCTGGACCCGACACTATGAGTGAATAGTGTCGAATCCTCGAAGCAACGCGATCCGCAGCGCCAAGACAATCAGTCGGCGTTGAGCCCAGCCAGGCGGAGATCAGGCGTCGGTCCGTTTCTTGACGCGCGGGTGCGAGGGGTCCACGCTACAGGCAGGGGCAGTCCGGGCAATGAATGACGCCGTCGGCGTCGGGAGGGTTCTGACATGTTCCATAGATTCGCGCACATTCGCCTACTCATCGCTCTGTTGGCAGTAGTAGTAAGCCTCGCGATCACGGCGACCGCCTCTGGCGCGTTCCGCCCTTCGGGCCACGCGCGTTACGCCTTCGCCAGCGTGGACGTATCCGGGCCTACCACTTCCACGTCGAACTCATTTGTCGATATGGCCGGAATGTCAGTCAGCATCACCATCGGCGGAACTCAGCATGCGAACCTGTTCATCGCTTTCAACGCCGAGCTCAACGGATGTGGGCCGATTTACGCTCGTGCGATCGTCGACTCCACGGTTAACATCGCAGCGCCGGGCGCCGCCCTTCTCTTCTCGCACACCGGCGGGGGCGCGGAGAGCCACGGCTTTACATGGTCCAGTACCGTCGGCAACGGCTCGCACACGGTGACGATCCAATGGCAGGATGTTGATGGCTGCGGCGTGGCATTTGCAGGCGTCCGCAGCCTGTTTGTGACCGCCAACGTGTACTGACGGCACACCTCCGGAGGCGCGTCCGTTGGCGCGCGCCTCCGACCGTCCGGCCCAGGAACCGGGGCCGCTCTGGCGCTCTTGCCCGGCTTCCCAGCCTAGCTCGCCTTTCACGACGAACTGCGGCGCGCCGCGCGTGGCAGCTTGGGCACCCTTCCTGCGGTCGATCGGCACTTTCGGCACTTGGCGCGTGCACGCGCAAGAGAGATCCGCCATCGCCAGTCTCCCTCGACACGGCAACTCCTAGTCTTCAGACTGCAGGCGGTGGCGAGCTTTCGGCTCCCGATCCCCTTCGACGGCGGCGTACCCTGACGGGCAGGACAAGTCAGGCCGAATCACCCATCTGCGCAGGCCAATTGACACTGCCGTGACTTGGACCGTGCCCTCCTACCCTGAAGACGATGAGAACCCATGGCTCAGTGTCCGTTCCCGCCCGCCGTGTCGAACTCGGAGGAGATCCTGTGCGTGTCCGCGCGATCCGCCCGACCGATGCGCTGGAGCTTGAGCGGTTCTACGCCGCGCTCTCGCCAGAGAGCCGCCGGACGCGGTTTTTCTCCTTCGGATCAACGAGATGCCGGACATGGCCGCGATGTATGCGGCGATGGGCCCGGACGGCACCTGCGACCCCAGCTCATGCAGTCGATGCACCAGTAGCACCACCCCACCCGCTGATCGCCCCGAAGGGGGACGCCGTCCCGTCGGGTCCGGCGTCTCCCTACCCGCCGGCTCGCAGGTCCGTGCCTGGAGCCTCAACCCATCCGTAGCAGCGAGGTTCGCGAGATGAAGACCGCCTATACCTTCGGCATCACCATCCGGCTCCCGGTGCATGCGGCCCGGCCACTGGTCGAGGCCGCGCTGCTGGCCGAGGGCTTTGGCGTTCTGACCGAGATCGATGTCGCTGCCACATTGCAGGCCAAGCTGGGCATCTCAGGGCCGCCATATCTCATCCTCGGGGCATGTAACCCTTCGCTGGCCCACCGCGCGCTCCAGGCTGACCCTTCCATCGGTGCACTTCTTCCCTGCAACGTCGTCCTCCGGGAAGGCGCCGGTCAGACGGTCGTCGAGGCGATGGATCCGCGGGCACTCATGGGCCTGGTAGAGGACCCCGAGGTCGAAGCGGTGGCGGCTGAGGCCGAGGAACGACTTCGCCGAGTCATCGCGTCACTCGGAGTAGGCCGATGACCCGGGTCACCCCATCCGGCTGGGCGGTTCCGGCCGAACTTGACCCAACCTTGCCACTGGCACCCATCACTCGTTCAGGAGCGCCTGCAAGGATGACCATACCCGCCGGGATCGGCGAATCGCGAAGGGAGAACATCGGATGATGGGATACGACTGGGGCATGGGTCCCGACGGTTGGCTGTGGATGCTCTTGGGCCTGGTCCTGCTCGTCGGGATCGTGGTCTTCATCGTGCGAACGATGGGTGGCTTCAACGGGGCCGCCGATCGGCGCAGGGACAGTGCCCCGCGCCCGGCGCCGATGGACATCCTCCGAGAACGGTTCGCCCGCGGCGAGATCACCGCGGCCGAATTCGAGCAGGCGAAGAGCGCCCTCGG
>JARXKQ010000259.1 GCA_030271555.1 Chloroflexota bacterium
GCCCATCTTGATGCTGACCGCGCGCGCGAGCGAGGTCGACAAGGTGGTCGGCCTGGAGCTGGGCGCGGACGACTACGTGACCAAGCCGTTCTCGCTGCGCGAGCTGCTCGCCCGCATCAACGGACTTCTGCGAAGGTACGAACGGACAACCGACTCGGCCCAAGAAGTCACGCTGGGCAAGGTCACTGTCGACCTGGCCGGGCACCGACTCATGCGTGGGACGGAGATCCGGCCGATCAAGCCCAAAGCATTCGAGCTGCTGGCCTTCCTGATCCGTCACCCGGGCCAGGTGTTCAGCCGCGACCAGCTGCTGAGCGAGGTGTGGGGCTACGACTTCGCCGGCGAGACGCGCACGGTCGATGTCCACGTCCATTGGTTGCGGCGCGAGATCGAGCCGGACCCGGCGAATCCGGCGCTTCTCCAGACCGTCCGTGGCGTGGGCTACGTGCTCCGAAAGTGATCGACCGGCCCACCACCGCGGCGCTGGCTGATGCGCTGGGCATCGGGTTGCTGACGGTCGATTCGGCCGACCGCGTGGGATCGGCCAACGCTGCGGCGCACGAGCTGCTGCATACGCGGCCAGGCGGAATCATCGGCCGGAGCACGATCGAAGTCTTCGTGGATCACAAGATCGAGGCGTTGATCGCCTTGAGTCGCAAGGGTGGCGCCGGCCGGGGCGAATACGTGGTGCCCAGCACGCCGGCGACGACGCTCGAGCTGACGTGCATTCCCGCAGACGGCGACGGCGTTGTGGTCGCGCTGCGTGACGTGTCCGAGCTGCTGCGCTTGCGCCGCATCCGGAGCGAATTCATCGACAACCTGTCGCACGAGCTGCGCACGCCGTTGACGACGATGCGCCTTCTGGCTGAGACGCTCAACCTGGAGGCAAAGCGGACGGAGCTGCCGCAGCGCATAACTGACGGCCTGGGCCGGATTGATCTTGAGACGTCACGTCTGGTGCAGATGGTCGATGAGCTGCTGGACCTCGCGGCGATCGAGGCCGGTGAGACGCCGCTCAACCTCGCGCCCACGGACCTGGGCACCGTCGTCGACGAGACGCTCGAGCGGTTGCGCGCCTATGCCGACCATCACGACGTGAGTCTTCGAGCGGACTCGCCGGCTGAGGCCGCGGCGCGCACGGTGCCGGCGGACGCGAGCCGGATAGGCCAGATCCTGGTCAACGTGATCGACAACGCCATCCGCTTCTCGCCTGCTGGCGGGGAAGTGGTGGTCCATGTCAGACCGGCTCAGTCGGAGGTTGTTATCGAGGTCGAGGATCAAGGCGAAGGGATTGCCCATGCCGATCTGGAGCGGATCTTCGAACGCTTCTACAAGGGTGACCGCGCCCGCTCCAGGGGCCGCGGCGGCACCGGCCTGGGGTTGGCCATCGCCGGCCACATTGCTGAGCGCCACGGCGGCCGGATGTGGGCGCGCAGCGAGCCCGGCAAGGGCGCGCAACTGTTCCTTGCCCTGCCGCGCTAGCGGACGAGTAGGCGCACCGGATCAGACGATGGGGTGGGAGACGCGCCGGCGCAGGCCGCGACGAGGAGGAGGACCGCAGCGAGTAGGCCGGCGCGCATCGGCGCCTATGACGCGGCTGGCGGGGTCAGTGTTCCGGCGAGGACCAGCAGGCCCAGCGCGATGACGATGAAGTTGCCCAGGATCGCGGTCGGCACGCGCAGCCTGTGGCCCGCGCCGCGACCCAGCGCGGCGCCGAACGCGGCGAGCAACGATTGCCACGAGAGAGACGCGACGAACGCCGCGGCGGCGAACACCAGCCGATCGCCCAGGTCGCCCAGGAACGGCAGGCCCACGGTGAGCGCGGCGAAGTAGATGACGGTCGCCGGGTTCAGCAGAGTGAGGGTGAGCACCGCAACGTAGGTCCGGCCGTGCGCCCGATGGGCCGGCATGTGCGCGCCGGTGTCGCGGTCGCGCCCCTGCCAGGCAGTCATCAGACCGTAGACCCCGATGAGCACGAGGACGATGCCTCCGACCACCCGCAATGGAGCCACGATCGGACCGATGAACGCGGCCACGCCCGCTCCCGCAAAGGCCGCGATCGTGGCGTAAATGCCGTCCGCAGTCGCGGTGCCGGCGCCCGCCGCGAGGCCCGCGCGCAGCCCGGAGGTCAGCGAGGTATGGATGATCAGGACGGCGATCGCGCCGACCGGGATGGCGATGGCGTAGCCGGCGACGGCACCGGCGAGTGCGGCCTGGAGCATCGCGGCAGGTTAGCGGCTGGTGGGTTGGAAGAAGGCGGCTAGGTGTCGGCCGGGTCGGGCAGCAGCTCAGGCGGCACCAGGTAGCGCAGGACGCCGCAGCCTGGGCCCAAGGGCAGGGCGAGATCGACCCGCGCGAGGGCGCCCTTGCGCATGGGCATCTCAGCCGCGCCGACGAGCGTCGCGAGGATCTCTGAGAAGTCTGGGTCGTGGCCCACGACCATCAGGCTCGTGCCGCCACCGCCGGCCATCAGATCGGCGAGCGCGTCCAGATCGAACATTTCGGCCAGCCGCTCATCGCTGGTGACGCCCACGCCCAGCGCATCGCCCACGATGTTGGCCGTCTGCCGCGCGCGCACCTTGGGGCTGCTCACGATCGTGTCCGGCACGACGCCGCGCGCCGCCAACAGCCGGCCCAGCCGTAGCGCCTGGTCCTTGCCGCGCGCGCTCAGCGGCCGCTCGGCGTCGTCGCCGGCCCACGCGGCGGAGTTGCCGGCGTGGGCGTGGCGCAGCAGGTAGAGCGAAAACTCGGTCTCGTCCGGCCGGCCGTCCATGGCGGCCAGCCTAAACCGGCTACGGGTTCGCGGCGCTTACGAATTCGTCAATGCTCGCCGCGATTTCGTCACGCACGCGGCGGAAGACGGCGAGCCGCTCTTCTTCTGAGCCAGTCGCGGCGGCAGGATCGTCGAAACCCCAGTGGACCTGGTGCGCAGCGTTGGCGTAGTACGGGCACGCCTCCGTCGCATCCTGGCAGACGGTGATCGCGTAGTCGAAGCGCTGCCGTTCGGTTTGCGCCAGCTTGTCATGGGAAACCA
>JARXKQ010000260.1 GCA_030271555.1 Chloroflexota bacterium
CGCCGTACCTGAAGAGATCCGCGCCGCCAAGCGCATCAACGACGAGACCGATCGCATCGTCGAGCGCGCCCAGGAAGAGTCAGAGCGCATCCTCGCCCGCGCGCAGGAACAGGCCGCCTTCCTGATCGAAGAGCGCGAGCTGACCCGCGCAGCAGAGCTCCGGTCGGCCGAGATCATTGGCGACGGCCAGCGCGAGGCAGACGAGATCCGCCGTGGCGCCGACGAATACGCGCAGAGCGTGCTGGTCAAGCTCGAGGGCGAATGCATTCGGGCGCTGCAGAGCATCAAGCGCGGCCTGGCGCTGCTCGATGAGCGCCACGTCGAGGAGGATGGCGGCGCCCAAACAGACGCCGCCATGCAACCGGTTGAGGCAGCTCATGGCGAAGGCAATCGTGCTCAGCTATAACGTCGCCACCCTGCTGCGCGCGGCGCCCGGCACCGAGCGGCGCTACACGGTCGAGCCGACAGAGCTCGCCATGTACGACGACCTGCGTCTCGCCGCGCCCATTGCCGGCGAGGTGCGCCTCGCTCGCACGACACGCAGCATCCTTGCCCGGGCAAGCCTGTCGACCGCCATCGAAGTCAGTTGCAGCCGCTGCCTGACGCCGATCGTGGCCCCCATCTCTGTCGAGATCGAGGAAGAGGCACTGCCGACGATAGACATCGACACCGGCCAGCCGCTTGACCCCGGCGATGAGCCTGATGCGCTGCGCCTCGACGCTCACCACGAGTTGGACCTGGACGAGCCGATTCGGGAGGCGATCAGCCTCGCTGAGCCGATTGCGCTACTCTGCCGCCCCGACTGCCGCGGCCTGTGTCCGGTATGCGGCGTCGATCTGAACAGCAATACCGACCACGCCCACGCCGAAGAAGTGCTTGACCCACGTTTGGCCGCGCTCGCGGAGTGGCGCGACACCAACAAGACCAACTGACGACGCAGGAGTAACGAACAAATGGGAGTTCCCAAGCGGCGCGTATCGCATGCCCGCCAGGGCGATCACCGAGCGCATCACGCCCTGACCACCGCTCAGCTCGAAGAGTGCCCACACTGCCACCAGCAGAAGCGCGCCCACCACGCGTGCGAGAACTGCGGCTGGTACAACGGCCGGGAAGCGGTGCGCATCAAGCCCAAGACCAACCCTGAGGCGGCCTCCTAGGACGCACGCAGCAGCCGTGCGGCTGTCGCACCGGGACAAGTAAGTGGATCTCGAGGTCATGCGCGCGGGCAACGCCGCGCCCGGCCGCGTTCGTGTCGCGGTCGACGCGATGGGCGGCGATCACGCGCCAGAGGAAGTCGTTGCGGGCAGCGTCGACTGGGCGCGCCTCCATCCCGATACGGACGTGATCCTCGTCGGCGACGAAGCCCGGATCACGCCGTTCATCGCGGGGGAGCGCCCGGCCAACGTCAGCATCGTCCAGGCATCCCAATCAGTGTCCATGGACGAGCATCCCGCAGCCGCCGTGCGCAGCAAGCGCGACGCGAGCATCAACGTCTGCATGCGCCTGGTGAAGAACGGCCAGGCCGATGCCGTCGTCACTGCCGGTCATACCGGTGCCGGCGTCGCGTCGGCAATCCTCTTTCTGGGCCGGCTCAAGGGCGTCGATCGACCGGCATTGGCCGTGCAGCTCGTGACCGACAAAGGGCCCATGGTGCTGCTCGATATCGGCGCCACGACCGATTCATCCGGGGTGAACCTCTATCAGTACGCCCACATGGGCACGATCCTCGCCGGTCAGGTCTTCGGCGTGCCCGACCCGTCGGTGGCGCTCCTCTCGATCGGCGAGGAAGGCGGCAAGGGCGAGCAACGCGTACAGGATGCGACCGAGCTCATCAAGGCGAGCTCGCTCCGATTTGTCGGCAATGCCGAGGGCAAGGACCTGCCCCACCATCCGGCCGATGTCGTCGTGTGCGACGCGTCGGTGGGCAACGTGACGATCAAGTTCTTCGAGGGCCTGTCGAGTTTCATCTTCGACCAGCTCCGGACCGAGTTCAAACGCTGGCCGTTGGGGCCGCTGGGCTATCTCTTCATGCGCCCCGGGATCGGTCGGATCCGCAAGCGCTTCGATTATGAGCGGCTGGGCGGGGCGCCGCTCCTGGGAGTCAAGGGCACCGTGCTCATCACCCACGGCCGCGCGCGGCGCCGGATGATTGGCTTTGCGGTGGAAGTGGGGGCCGCGGCGGCGCGGGCGAAGATCCCCGAACGGATCGCCGATGCCCTCGCATGAAGAGCAACGCGAGGCGCGAAGGCTGACCCTGGGCGCCGTTTTCGAGGCCGACTTCGGCCAGCACACGGCAACGAACATTCTTGAGCGGCGAATCAGCGACGAAGGCACCACACCTGATGCCACCCAACTGGCGCGCCAGATCGTCACCGCTGTGGTCGAACGGCGCGACGAGATCGATGCGCAGATCGGGGCGCTGGCGCCGCGATATCCGGTGGTCCAGCTCGCCCGAATCGACCGAGCGCTGCTTCGTTCCGCGCTGGCTGAACTGCTACACTCGCCCGCGACGCCGCCATCTGTGGCCATCGCAGAGTGGGTCGAACTCGCTCGTACATACAGTGGCGAACCGGCCCGCCGGCTGCTCAACGGAGTGCTCGGGCGAGTCGCCAGAGACCGCCAGACACAGGAGAGGGAGCACCAGTGACCGCAGAGACATATGAGCGCCTGAAGAAGATCGTCGTCGAGCAGCTGGGCGTCGACGAGGACCAGGTAACGCCTGAGGCCTCATTCGTCGACGACCTCAATGCTGACTCGCTCGATCTCGTCGAGCTGATCATGAGCCTGGAGGAGGAGTTCGGTGCCGAGATCTCGGACGAAGACGCCGAGAAGATCCGCACCGTCCAGGACGCCGTCGACTACGTCGAGGACAAAGGCAGCAAGTAACCCGGGCCTGCCAGATCCGCCGCAAGGACGAGGACGCGCAGCAGAAGCCGTGAGGACTGCTGCGGAGCCAAACACTGCGGCGCCGGCGCGCCAGCTTGCGGACCGACTCGGTCTCTCCTTCAGCGAGTACGGCCTGCTCGAGCA
>JARXKQ010000261.1 GCA_030271555.1 Chloroflexota bacterium
CCGGACGGCCTGAACATCAATCTCGACTGCGGCGCCACCGCACCGGCTCAGCTGGCCGCGATCGTGGCCCAAACGAAAGCCGACATCGGCTTCGCGCTCGACGGCGACGCCGATCGCTGCGTGGCCGTTGACGAAACCGGGCGGGTGGTCGATGGCGACCAGCTGATCGGCATCATCGCTTTGGATCGGCTCGGTCGGGGCGCCCTCGCCAACGGCATCGTCGTCGCCAGCGTCCTGTCCAACGGCGGTTTGGAGAAGGCTGTAACGGCCGCGGGCGGAAGCCTTAGGCGCACGCCGGTGGGCGACAAATACATCCTCGATGGGATGTTGGTCATGGATGCCGCGTTGGGCGGCGAAAAGAGCGGTCATATCATCGTGCGCGAGTACGCCATCGCCGGCGACGGCATCGTCACCGCGCTCGAAGTGCTGGCGATCGTCGGCCGCACGGGCAAGCGACTGTCCGAGCTGGCCGCGCAGATACCGCTTTTCCCACAGCAGCAACGCGCGATCCCGGTACGTCACAAAGACCAGTGGGAGGCAGATCCGACCTTCGCTCGTGCCGTGGAAGATGCACGACGGTCGCTGACAAATGGCGGTCGCCTGCTCGTTCGGCCGTCGGGCACGGAGCCTGCGCTGCGAATCATGGTCGAAGGTGAAGACGAGGGACAGGTCGCTGCTCTGGCCGACTCCCTCGCGGCGCTGGCGGCCGAGCGACTGAACTAGGGCGCGGAAGGAAACAGACTCGAATGTGTGGAATCGTCGGCTACGTCGGGCCGCGCCAGGCGGCGCCCATCCTGCTGGAGGGCCTTGCCCGGCTTGAATACCGCGGCTATGACTCGGCCGGCATCGCCCTGGTCACGGCCGGCGGCGAGATGTTCGTCGAGAAGCGCGCCGGCAAGCTCCAGAACCTGAGAACGGCTCTTCTGGAGGATGGCACACCGTCCGCGGCGATAGGCCTGGCCCACACGCGCTGGGCGACGCATGGCCGGCCCAACGACATGAACGCCCATCCGCACACCGACTGCTCGGGCCAGATCACGGTCATCCACAACGGCATCATCGAAAACTTCAAAGAGCTGCGCGACGACCTTCTGGCGCGCGGCCACACGCTCTCATCCGACACGGACACGGAGGCGCTGGCGCACCTGATCGAGGAGGCGTACGAAGGTGACATCGCGGACGCGACCCGTGCCGCGCTGCGCCAGGCACACGGCGCCTATGCCGTGGCCGTGATGCACGCCGGTGAGCCCAAGCGTTTGGTCGGCGCGCGCATGAACGTGCCGCTGATCGTCGGCATTGGCGAGGGTGAGAACTTCCTTGCGTCGGACGTTGCCGCCGTGCTCGCGCACACGCGCAAGGTCATCTTCCTCGAGGAGGGCGACGTCGCCGACATTGACGCCGGTGGGGTGATCGTCACCGGTATCGACGGCTCACCGCGCGAGCGCGTCGTGACCCAGATCGACTGGTCGATCGAGAAGGCCGAAAAAGGTGGCTACGAGCATTTCATGCTGAAGGAGATGCACGAGCAGCCTGAGGCGATTCTCGCGGCGATCACCGGCAGGGTCCATGACTCGACCATCGAGCTCCATGAACTGGAGCCGCTCGCCGCGCGTCTGCGCGAGGTTGAGCGCGTCGAGTTCGTCGCCTGCGGAACGGCCAACTATGCCAGCGCGGTCGGTGCCTACGTCTTCCAGGACTGGTTGCACATTCCCGCGCGCTGGAACATCGGCTCCGAGTTCCGCTATTCCCCGCCACCGCTGGATGCCAAGACGCTGGTCGTCGCGGTCACCCAGTCAGGTGAGACGGCCGACACCATCGCGCCCACCCGCTACGCGCGCGCCCAGGGCTGCCCGATCATCGCGATCACCAACACCGTCGGCTCGGCTATCACCCGCGAGGCAGACGCGGTGCTGTTCTTGCAGGCCGGACCGGAGATCGCCGTAGTGGCCACCAAAACGTTCGCCACCCAGGTCACGACGCTCATCCTGCTCGCCGCCGCGATGGCCAAATTGCGCGGCCGCCTGCCGCGCGAGCGCGAGCTGCAGCTGGTGAACGAGTTGCGCGCGCTGCCCGACAAGGCGGCTCGGGCACTGGTCATGGCTGAGCCCGCCAAGGAGCTCGCGCGGCGCTACGTCAACTCGCGCGGCTTCATGTTCGTCGGCCGCGGCGTGACGTACCCGGTCGCGCTCGAAGGCGCGCTCAAGCTCAAGGAAGTGAGCTACGTCCACGCCGAGGGTTATGCGGCGGGCGAGCTCAAGCACGGCCCGATCTCGCTGCTCGACGCGGAAGTGCCGCTCGTCGCCATCGCTACCCGCTCGTCTGTCCAGGGGAAGCTCATCAGCAACGTCATGGAAGGCCGCGCGCGCGACGCGCGGGTCCTCGCCGTGGCGACTGAAGGCGACGATGTGATTCGGGAATACGCCGACGACATCCTGTGGGTGCCAGAGTCGATCGAGGAGCTCAGCCCGATCTTGGCGGCCATCCCGCTGCAGCTTTTCGCCTACCACACCGCCGTCGCGCGCGGCACCGACGTCGACCAGCCGCGCAACCTCGCCAAGTCGGTGACGGTCGAGTAGTCTCCGGCGCCTATGGCGCTTGCTGGCGGCCCACCTGTGCCCGAGGGCACGACCGAGCTGGGCATCGACATCATCAAGGTCGAGCGCATCGCCGCCGCGCTCAAGAAGTTCGGCGACCGCTTCCCGCGGCGCGTGCTGACTGAATCTGAGCAGCGCTACGTACGCAACCGCCCGCAGAACTTCGCCGGTCGCTGGGCGGCCAAGGAAGCCGTCTCCAAGGTCCTTGGTCTGGGGGTGCGCGGCGTCGGTTGGACTGAGATCGAGATCGTCCGACTGCCCACGGGTGCCCCTGCGGTCCGACTCTCCGGCCGAGCCAAACGCCGGGCGGAGCAGCTAGGCATGGGCCGGATCGCCGTATCGATCTCGCACGAGGGCGACTACGCGGTCGCGATCGCCTTTGGCATCCGCGCCGCGTAG
>JARXKQ010000262.1 GCA_030271555.1 Chloroflexota bacterium
ATCCGATCACGAGCACCGACCCGGCCGTCTACAGCATTCCGCTCGAACAGCTGGTCACGCAGGACCCCCAAGTCATCGTTCTGGGTGACGCTCCCTACGGAAGCTGCCCCGACCAGATCGTCGGCCGTCCCGGCTGGGCCGGCATGACCGCGGTTCGCGACGGACAGATCCGTCCGGTCGACGACATCGTGGTCACCCGGCCAGGCCCGCGACTGGGCGAAGGTCTCGCGGCGCTGGCGCTGGCCATCCATCCCGATGCTGACATCGCGCCGCCGACTGCCGGCACGGACTACTGCCCGACACTGTGAGCACGGTCGTCGCCTCTCATGGCGCCATCGCCCGCCGGCCGGCATGGCTTGATCGGCTGCGCCACCGGCCGGTCTGGCTGGGCATTGCCGGCGTATTCGCGGTGGTGGTGGTTGCCGGTGCGGGCGTCCTGTTCGGCAGCGTTGCCGTGGCACCGTCGGACACCATCGCCATCCTGGCCCACCGGCTGATCGGCATCCCGGCCACGGTGACCTGGCCGGCGTCGGCTGAGACGATCGTGGTCGAGCTGCGTCTGCCGCGCGTGTTGATGGCACTCAGCGTGGGCGCCGCGCTGTCTCTGGCGGGCGTCGCCCTGCAGGGCCTGCTGCGCAACCCGCTGGCCGATCCGTATGTGCTCGGCACGGCCAGCGGCGCGGCGCTGGGTGCGGCAATTGCCATCCTCGTGCCAATCCAGTTCGCGCTGCTGGGCTTTGGGCTTATCCACCTGCTGGCGTTCGTCGGTGCGCTGGCCGCGGTCACGGTCGTGTATCGCGTCTCGCGCCTGGGCGGGTTGTCGTCGCTCAGCTCAGTGCTGTTGACCGGCTACGCCATCGGCTCGCTGCTCGCGGCGGGCCTGGCGATAACGATGTACTTGTCGGGCCAGAACCTGCGCCAGATCTTCTTCTACCTGCTCGGTTCGTTCTCGCTCGCGTCCTGGCCGCAGATTGCCGTGGGTCTGCCGATCATCGTTCTGGGCTCGGCGGTGTTGCTGAGCCGCGCCCGCGCCCTCAATGGCTTGTTGCTCGGCGAGGAAACAGCCGCGCACCTGGGGCTCGACGTGCGCCGTGAACGGCTGATCCTGCTCGGCGCGGCGTCGCTCGTCACCGCCGCTTCCGTGGCGATGGCCGGGCTGATCGGCTTTGTTGGCCTGGTCGTGCCGCACGTCGTGCGCCTCGTCGCCGGACCCAATGCGCGATCGCTGCTGCCGCTATCGGCTATCTGGGGCGCGGCGTTCCTCGCAATGGCCGACCTGATCGCGCGGTTGCCCGGCGACCTGCCGGTGGGTGTCATCACCGGCGTGATCGGCGCGCCATTCTTCCTGTTCGTCCTGCGTCGCTACCGTGGTGGGTACGAGCTATGAGCGGCTCAACGCTCGAGCTGCGCGGCCTGACGATCGACTACGGCGCGAGGCGCGCGCTCGCGGACGTCAGTGTCAACGTGCGCGCCGGTGAGCTAGTGGCACTGCTGGGTCCCAACGGCGCGGGCAAATCGTCGCTGCTCCGCGCGGTCAGCGGCGCGGACGGCGGCCCCGGGATGCACACGATCGGCCAGATCCTCATCGACGACGTGCCGCGCGACGAATTCGACCGCCAGACGCTCGCCCGGCGCATCGCGGTCGTGCCCGGTCAGACGCGCGTCGCCTTCGCGTTGCGCGTCGAGGATCTGGTCGCGCTTGGGCGCGTGCCGCACGAGCACCCGTTGCTGGGTCCGCGCGAGGTTGACCGCCACGCGATCGCTGCCGCCATCGAACGCGTCGGCATTGATCGGCTGCGCGGCCGCGACGTGCGCGAGCTGTCCCTTGGGGAGCGCCAACTATGCGTGCTGGCGATGGCCGTCGCGCAATCGCCGCGGCTGCTCCTGCTCGACGAACCAACCGTTCACCTGGACCTCAAACATCAGGTCGCCGTGATGGAGTTGCTGCGCGATCTCTCGGCCCGAGACGGCGTGACGGTCGTAGCAGTCATGCACGACATCAACTTGGCCGCGCATTTCTTCGGTCGGTTGCTGCTGCTCGACCATGGCCGGCTCGTGGCGGACGGTCGGCCGTCCGAAGTTCTCAGCCCGGACCGCATTCGGACCGTCTATGGGGTCGACCCGGCTCTAGTGGCCGTGCCCACGGCCTAGGCACGACCGTGTGAACCAGCCCTACGCCGCCTGCTCGGCGGGCGCATGGACTCGCGCGGGTGAGTCGAAAGCGAGTTCGCCCGGACGGGCGTTCGGTCCCAGATAGGTCGCGAGCCCCTCGTCCAGGGGCGTCAGGCGGCGCGGCATGCGCTCGAGCAGCGGCCCAACGTCGACGGCAGCCGGCTGGTTGATGAAGTCGATCGCCGATGGCGTCATGGGCGGTTCGGGCAGCAGGGCCAGCGGCGCCACCGCGAGCTTGATCAGTGGAGTCGGGCCGGGGATGATCGGCCGGCTCAGACCGTCGGCCTTCAGCGCGCGGTGGATGACCTCGCGCATCGGCAGGGTCTCCGGGCCGCCGATCTCGAACACCTCCCGATCGGCCGCTGGATCGACCACCGCGTCTGCCGCCAGCCGGGCGACGTCGTCGACGAAGACCGGCGCCAGAAGCTGACCACCAAGGTTGGTCATCGGCACCATGGGCAGGCGCCGGCCTAGTTTGATGAAACGGTTAAGCGACACGTCACCCGGCCCGTAGACCC
This sequence comes from Chloroflexota bacterium, assembly GCA_030271555.1. Taxonomy (GTDB): domain Bacteria; phylum Chloroflexota; class Limnocylindria; order Limnocylindrales; family CSP1-4; genus JALYGJ01. The sequence continues at coordinate 2,691 of JARXKQ010000262.1, forward strand.
AGGTAGGCCGGATCACGGTGTAGCCGAGGCCGCTGCTGCGTACCGCCTGCTCGGCGCGCCACTTGACACGGAACCAGTGCCGCGGCGCGTCGATCGCGGCGCCGGCGCCTGACATGTAGACGATGCGCTGCACGCCGGCTTCGCGCGCGGCGCGGACGAGCCGCTCCGTGCCGTCGCCGTCGACGGCCGCGAACGTCTGGCCGCGGCGGGGCGCCTCGATGGGCAGGTTGCGAAACGCGAGCGAGATGACGAGCGTGTCGACACCGGCCAGGGCAGCCGCGAGG
>JARXKQ010000263.1 GCA_030271555.1 Chloroflexota bacterium
CGAGAACCAGCCGGCCTTGAGGCCGATCACGATGACCGGCGCGACCGCGATGATGGGCACGGTCTGGCTCATCACGACGTACGGCACAAGCGCTCGCTCCAGAAGCCGGACGTGCGCCAGGAGAATGCCGAGCAACAGACCAAAGGTGCTGCCCAGCGCGAAACCGGTCGCCGCGCCGCGCATCGTGAAGAGCAGGTTGTCGAGCAGGATGCTCGCGAGGATTGGGCCGCGTGGCTGCACGGTGCGGGTGAGGGTGCCGATCACCTCCCAGACGTGAGGCAGGCTGTTGTCGGTGACCAGCCGCCAGCGCATGGGCGGGAAGTGCTCGAAGTTGACGGGGATCCCCAGGACCTCGCCGTGGAGGCGCCATGGGTCGCCGGCGATGAACTTCGCCACTTCCCAAACGATCAGCACCACGACGACGATCAGCGTCAGGCCAAGCGCGCGCCGAACCTGCCTCCTCGTGCCCCTCGCCATCGCGCGAACTCTATCTGGCTCGTCGCCGCGCGAAGAGCCTTGTCGCCCTGACGTCCGACCAAACGAGCCCCGGTTCGCTCGGCATCCGACCTCCGACCGCCAGCACTTTCAGCCACGCAACCGACGAACCAGTGAACCTTGACTCGAGCAACCTCGCGTACCTGTCGACCAGCTGGCGATTGGCCTTCGTGTCTCTGACCACCCACACCAGTCCCACTGCGAACGACGCACCTTCGCCGCCGATTGCGACCGCGCGCTGTTCCGCCTCACGTACCTTATGGTCGCTCGACCGCATCGCCTCGCCCAAGTCGCCGAGCGTGTTGGTGCACTCAACGATGAGGATCCGCCGCTGCCGCCGATCCTCCAGCCGGACATCGATCCACCTGTTCCGGCTCCGACTCTCCCATTCTGGTTTCCACCCCGCCGGCTCAGCCACGCGCGCCACCAGCTCCTGGACATCGAGGTGCGCGGCGTCGCGCAATTCCTGCTGCGGGTCCCGCCCGAACTCGAACCGCAGATACAGCCCCAGCGCCTCCCCCAGCGCAAACCACACCTCCGCCGGCGCGCCCCCGCCGCGCCCGGCTTCGATGGCCGCGAGCCGCGCCTGGCTAATGCCGACTCGAGCCGCGAGTGCCTCCTGCTTCATGCGGCGCCGTTCGCGGGCGCGTTTCACGGCGGACCCAAGCTCTTGAGTCGCACGCGCGGCTCGGACGGCCCCAATCAATCTCGCCTTCGGACGCTTCACACCAGGCATATCGGCCAGAGTGATTGGATTGGCTTATCGGCGGCTTAAGGCTGCCTTCACCGGGCGCGTTGAGGGCAACTCATGCGGCGGGCATCACGCGTTAGCCCGTTTAGGGCCTCGCAACGCTTCGTATATCCGTCAGGCTGATGCGCGAGGGCCCAGCCCCCGCCGGCTACCGGACGGATTGGTCGGAGATGTCCAGCGCCTTGTCGATGATCGCGAAGCCCTCGGCCAGCTGCTCTTCGGTGATCGTGAGCGGCGGGTTGGTGTGGATGCCGTTCCAGCGGTACATCGTGTACAGGCCGTTGTCGCGGCAGTGCTTGGCGATCGCCTTCATCTCGTCGGACGTGCCGTTGTAGGGGGCCATGGGCTCGAAGGGGTCGCGCGACCGGACCACGTCGATCATGCCGAACAGGCCGATGTTGCGGACCGCGCCCACAGAGGGGTGGCGCGCCATGAGGTCGGCGTGGTGGCGAGCCATCACCTCGCCCATCATGGCCGCGCGGTCGATCAGCCCGTCCTCCTCGTAGACCCCGATCGTCGCGAGCGCCGCGGCACAACCCATTGGATGCGAGTTGTAGGTCAGGCCGCCGTAGAAGACCTTGTCGCGGAACGTCTCGGCCACGGAGCGGCGCATGCCCACCGCGCCGAGCGGCAGGTAGGACGCCGTCAGACCCTTGGCCATGGTGATCAAATCGGGCACGACATCCCAGTGGTCCACGGCCCACCAGCGACCCGTCCGGCCAAAGCCGCTCATGACCTCGTCAGCGATCAGCCAGATGCCGTAGCGCGTGCAGATCTCGCGCAACCCCTGCATCAGGCCGTCGGGCGGAATGAGGATGCCGTTGGTGCCGACGACGGGCTCGATGATCATCGCCGCGATGGTCTGCGGGCCCTCGTAGACGATGACCTGTTCCGTCTCACGAAGGACGGAGGCCACGTCGCGCGGCGCGGCTTCGCCCCAGGGCTGGAAGTCGGGAATGCGGACAACGCCCCACACGCCGGTCTCGGCCGCCCAGCGACGCGGGTCGCCGGTGGCGTTGATGACCTGGCCGGTAGCGCCGTGATAAGAGCGGTAGCGCGCCAGAATCTTGTGACGGCCGGTCGCCTGGCGGGCGAGCTTGATGGCGTTCTCGTTCGCCTCCGCGCCGCCGTTGGTGAAGAAGAAGACGTCGATGTCACCCGGCGCAATCTCGGCCAGCTTCTTGCCCAGCAGGGCGCGCGGCTCGTGCGCCATAAAGGGGTTCGCGTAGGCGAGCTTCTCGGCCTGCTCGGTGATCGCACGCACGACGCGCTTGTCGCCGTGGCCGATGTTGACCGACATCAGCTGTGAGTTGAAGTCGAGGTAGCGCTTGCCGTCGGGCGAGTAGAAATAGACCCCTTCAGCGCGTTCCACCGGGATGGGATCGACCGCGCTCTGGGCCGACCACTCGTACAGGGTGTACTGCTTGGAAAGGGCGACGAGCTCGTCGGCGGTCATCGAGCTCGGAGTTGAGATAGCCATGCGACGGGGCCTCCTCTTGGAGGCCAGAGTCTAGCCCGATATCCGCTGCCGGACGCACGACAAGCGGACGTTTGACTGGGCGCCGGCGCCCGCGAGCAGGGCGATGTTGACGGTCGTCACCAGTTGAAATGATCTGATTCGTGCGGCGCTGGCAGGCATTGGGCGCATTCTGCCGCCGGAAAGCCGAAAAAACGGTGTGCAATTAGCGTTACAAAACGGCATACTGCACCCAACTTCCCATTACGGGT
>JARXKQ010000264.1 GCA_030271555.1 Chloroflexota bacterium
GCCACAAGTGGCTGTGCGCCCCCAAGGGCGCGGGCTTTCTGCATGTGCGCCGCGACCGGCACGAGCTGATCCACCCGTTGGTGACGTCGCACGGCGCGAATCAGCCGCGCGGTGCAGAGTCGCTCTTCCGCCTTGAGTTCGACTGGACCGGCACGGCCGACCCGACCGCCTACCTGTCGATTCCCGCCGCACTCGACTCCATAGGTGGGCTGACGGACGGCGGCTGGCCCGACGTGATGACGCGCAACCACACGCTCGTCTCGGAGGGCCGGCGCAAGGTGCTCGCGGCCGTGGGTGGCGCGCCGTTGGCGCCCGAAAGCATGCTCGGCTCACTCGCGGCCATCGACTTGCCTGGCACCGTCGAGCCGTTCTCGGTGGCGCCGGCCGCCGACGCCGATCGGCATGACACCTACCCGGGCGATCCGCTGCGTGACGCGCTCAGCGAAGAGGACAACATCGAGGTTCCTGTGTTCGCGTGGCCGCACACTGCGGCCGACGCCGCGCCCAAGCGCCGGCTGCTGCGCATCTCGGCACAGCTCTACAACACGCCAGCCGATTACGACCGATTGGCGTCAGTCCTGAGCGCCCGCAATCGGGGCGGCGCTGCTCTTTGATTCAGGCGGCACCCGTTCGGGGGCGCGAACGCCCGGCACGAATAGCAGGGCGACGGTCGCCACCGCGCCGGCAAAAGCGGCCACGACCATGACTGGGCCCGCGCCAAAGATGTCGGCGGCGGGACCTGTTAGTGCGTAAGAGACGGGCACCAGGCTGACCGACACGAACCAGTCCAGGCTTGACACGCGGCCCAGCAGCTGGCGCGGCACCAGCTGCTGCAGCATCGTCGTCCACGTCACCTGGCCCAGCTCGAACAGCGCGTTCACGATCATCGACACGAGTAACGCCTGCCAGAGCGCGTCCATCACCCCGTAGACCGCCATCAGCGCGATACCGATCGTCCAGGCGAGATACATCGCCGTCACCCGCCGGCGGGGCAGCCCGAAGTGCCCGATCAACAGCGCCATGGCGATCGAGCCCACGCCGCCGGTGGCGAAGATCCAACCCAGCGCGTCTGCGCCCAGGTCGAGCCGGTTCTTCACCAGATAGGGGATGAGCACGTTGATCGGCCCGTAGACCGCCAGCAGAGTGAGCATGCCGGACACGAGCGTCGCCCAGATCCAGGTCGTTCGGCGGACAAATCCCAGGCCCTGCCGGATCTGGACCAGCGTCTGGCGCAGGCCGTGGTCGAGCGCCGGACGGGGTAGCGGCCGGGTCTGAATCGCGAACACGGCGACCGCGGAAAAGGCGAACGAGCCGGCATCCACGACGAATGCCGGGCCTGGTCCCACCGCGGCAATGACGAAGCCCGCCAGGGCCGGGCCAATGATGCTGATCATCAGTCGGCGCAGGATGCCCAGCACGGCGTTGGCCTGCGGCAGCAGGCTCTCGGGCAGCAGGTCGGGCACGATCGCAGTCGATGCCGGGTTGAAAAACGCGTCGCCAATGCCGACGAAGGCCATCAGCACCGCCACGTGCCACAGCTCCAGCACATTGGCCATCGACAGGGCACCCATCACGCCGATTGCCAGCCCGCGCAGCAGGTCGGCTCCGATCATCAGCCGGCGGCGGTCGTACCGGTCGGAGAAAACACCGCCGATGAGCAGGAAGAACACCAGCGGCAAGGTCGCCGCGACGCCGACCACGGCCAGCGCCGTTGGCACGTTGCTGATCTGGTAGACCTGCCAGGCCAGGGCGACATGGAAGAAGCCGTCGCCGATGAGCGAGATGGCACTGCCGCTCGTGAGCAGCGCGAAGTCCCGCTGGCGCAGTGGCTGGAGAATGCGCGCGTTCTTCAGACGACCCAGAAAGCTCACACGCCCGACTTTATCGAAGGGTGGCGTCGGAGGCTGTCGGCTGTGTGACTAAACTCGTCAACGTGGACGGGAACCCGTGGGCCCTGTACGACCTACGCATCTGGACCGAGCGCCTCGAACTCCGACTGCCGACCGAGGACGAGCTCTACCAGCTGCTTGAGGTCGCCCGACGCGGCATCCACGATCCCAACGACATGCCCTTTGGCTTCGCCTGGACCGATCAGCCCAGCCCTCAATTCGAGCGCTCGTTCATGCAGTACCACTGGAGCACGCGGGCCTCGTGGTCGCCCGGCAAATGGTCGCTTGACCTGGGTGTGTGGTCCGAGGGGCAGCTGCTCGGCACCCAGGGCATCGATGCTGAGAACTTCGGCGTCCGGCGCGAGGTTTCGACCGGTTCGTGGCTGGCGCGCGAGTTCCAGGGCCAGGGCATCGGCAAGGAGATGCGCCAGGCAGTGCTGGGTTTTGCGTTCGATCACCTGGGCGCGGTCTGGGCCAAGTCGGGCTCGTTCCGTGACAACCCGGCGTCCGCGGCGGTATCGCGTGCAGTTGGCTATTTCGAGGACGGCATGGAGATCCTGGCGCCACGCGGCGAACCACGCGAGCTCGTGCGCTGGCGAATGCACGTAGAGCAATGGCGCTCGCGCCCGCGGCCGCGCGTCGAAGTGGGTGGTCTCGAGCGTTGCTGGGACATGTTCGGCGCCGGCTAGGCGCTGATCCCAGATCAGGGCCGCAACGGCGATCGTGCCCACCCATTCCGCCTGAGTCGGAAGGCAAATCGTCACTCCCAAAGTGGCGTGACACACAAGCTGTCACACGGCGCGATCAGGCTGCTGTGCATGGAGCGTGGCGAGTCGACGATCAAGTTCAGCCTCCGGGCCGGTAGCCGCCCGGAGCTGAGCGTGACGCTACGTCGGTTGTCGCTCGGCTGGGTGGCCGCCGTCGCTGGTGTCGGCGCCGGGCCGGGAGTCGGCCGCACTGCGCGTCAGGCGTTGACCGCCGCGCTCCTGCCACTCGGCGATGGCGAGACCCGCGCGCTGCTGGCAGACCTAGGGCTGCTGGAGCCCAGCGTCACGGTGCTGGTCATGGAG
>JARXKQ010000265.1 GCA_030271555.1 Chloroflexota bacterium
CGCCGGCGCACCTCCGGTGTCGCCGCCCATTTAGGCGGATCGCCAAAAGTAGTAGCAGGAGGGATACGTGGATCAGCAGCAGCAGCCGCAATGGTCCCCACCGCCGCAGCAGCCAACGGGTTGGGGCGGACCGGGTGGCATGGGACCCATGGCGCGGCCGACAGGCGTCACCCTGGTGTCGATCTTCTTGATCGTGATCGGAGTGCTCATGCTCCTGGTCGGCGTTCTCGCCCTTGCCGGCGGAGCATTGCTTGGCAACGCTCTGGGCGACATTAACGGCGGTGGATTGCTCGCCGGAGTCGCGGCCTTCTTCGGGGTCATCGTCATCTTCTGGGCCATCCTGCACCTCATGGGCGGCATCGGCTCCCTGCAGGGCAAGGGCTGGGGCCGGTGGACCGGGATCGTGGTCGCAGTGATCACGCTCGTCTTTGGCGTCCTGGGTCTCCTGGGATCATTCAGCGGCGGCCTCAATGGCAGCTCGCTCGTGTATCAGCTCGTGGTCATCGCCCTGTACGGCGCGACGGCCTACGTGCTGATCAAGTCGAGTGCCTGGTTCGCGCGTCGCTGATACGTCCATACTTCCGGAATAGAAGCGCCGGCCGTCCGCAAGGTCGGCCGGCGTACTTGTTCTTCTGAGGGGACCAACGTGCAGGAGGTCCTGAAATGACCGAGCCAGACGAGGAAACCAAGGAGCACCCGGCGTACGGCGATCCGGACGCACTGAATGCCGCTGTGCCCGGCCCGGCCCTACCGCCCGCTGCGTTCCCGGGCGATCCCCTCCAGCCGACGACGCTCAACACGATTCGACCCGCTCCTGCAGGAATGGCCCCGATCAATCCGGCCATGCCGCCTGCTCCACCGGCGTACCCGCAGACACCGGCCTCGCCACAAACGCCGGCCTACCCGCAACCGCCAGCATCCGGCTGGCCCGGCCAGAGCCAATGGCAGCAGCCCGGTTATGGCGCGCCGCCGACATCTGGCCAATCAGCGTACGGAGCCGCGCCCGGCTATGCCGCGGCTCAAACCTGGGCCGGCAGCGGGCCCATCTACAAGACGTCGTTCCTCGTGGCGCTGGCCGGCCTCGTCCTGATCATCTTTGGCCTGGCAGCGGCGGTGCTGGGTGCCTGGGCTCTGACCCTGGGGTCGGACCTGGGCCGGTTCATCCGCGACAACGACATCGCCATCTTCGGCCGGCAGATCGAGCGCGACACCCTCAAGGCGATCGTTCAGCCCATGCCCGGGATCCTGATGGTGCTGGGCTTGCTCCAGCTGCTCGTCGGCGCGGTCATCCTGGCCCACCGCAACTGGGCGCGTTGGCTGGGCATCCTGCTGGCGCTGCTGGGCTTGATCGTCAGCGTGATCGCGCTGAGCGCGGTGCTCGCGCTCGTGCCCGGTGTGTCCGTGCAGTTGATCGTCGCGTCAACTCTGGTGATTGGTCACGCGTTCGTCTTGCTGGCGCTCATTGCTGGCGGCGGACACTTCAGGGCGCAATACCCGCGCGCTCGCTGAGGGTCGCGCAGTGCAGACCTACTCCGCCGCCTTCTTCTTGTGCGGCGCCCGTTCCAGCTGACCGGCGCGGTCGGGCCACTCGTATCCGGCCCACGGGTCGTAGTCGACCTCGAGCGGCTCCTGCACTGGGCGCATCCCTTCGGGCACGTTGGACAGCCGCACCCTGATGCGCGTCCAGGTGGTGGAGCGGCCGCGCATCGAGTCAACCAGGATGTCGTCGAGCCGAAGGAGCGCGGCCGCGCCGGGGTGGCGCGACTTCCAGCGCTCCAATCCCGCGAGCGCCTCGTCTTTCTTCGCGGCGCGGGCGATCTCGACGACCGGGATGATGCTGCGCCGCCGACCGGTTGGGGTCGGCGTTGAGGGGCGGCTGAACCGCCGCTCCATGGCGGCACGCGATTTCTCGCGTTGGGCCTCAGCCTCCGGCGTCGAATAATCGGCGGCATCGCGCCGTTGGCGTGACGGCTGGACGCGCGGCGGCTCTGTCGCTTGCTTGCGGTAGTTGGGCGGCCACGGCGCGTCACCCTCGCCGGTCGCCTCTTGGCGCGCGGAGAGTTCGAGCAACGCCTCAAGCGATCCCACTGCCTCGTCAATTCCGGCACCGGGGTCGCCGCGTGCCGCAACAAGTGCTGGGACTGTGGCCAGCGTGAAGTCGGCTGCCTCGACGTCCGGAACATCGTCCCAGGCAAGCGGCATCGAGACACGCGCATCGGGCAGCGGCCGCACCGAATAAGCGGACGCGACCGTCCGGTCCTTGGCGTTCTGGTTGTAATCGAGGAAGACGCCGTGGCGCTCCTCCTTCCACCACTTCGAGGTGGCGATGGACGGCGCGCGCCGCTCCACTTCGCGCGCCAGGGCCAGCGCCGCACGGCGGACTTGTTCGAATGTCCAAGACGGCGCGATGCGAATGTTGATGTGGATGCCGCGGGAGCCGGACGTCTTGGGCCAGCCCACCAGACCGTGGTCGGTCAAAACCTCGTTCCCCACGAGCGCCACCCGACGGACATCGTCCCAGGAAACGCCCGGCATGGGATCGAGATCGACGCGCAGCTCATCGGGGTGGTCCAGGTCCTGTGCGCGGACCGGGTGCGGATTGAGATCGACGCAGCCCAGGTTGATCACCCATGCCAGCTGGGCCGCATCGCGCAGCACTACTTCGTTTGCGGTGCGCCCAGACGGGAACGACAACTCGACCGTCTCGATCCAGTCGGGGCGCGATTCGGGCGCGCGCTTCTGGAAGAAGGGTTCGCCACCGGCGCCGTCGACGAAGCGCTTCAACGCCATGGGCCGGCCGCCGGCGCCGCGCAACGCGCCATCCGCGACCGCTAGGTAGTAGGTCACCAGGTCGCGCTTGGTGTAGCCCGGCCCGGAGAAGAAGATCTTGTCGGGATTGCTGATCGAAACAGTGCGTCCCGCGACCT
>JARXKQ010000266.1 GCA_030271555.1 Chloroflexota bacterium
CGTGACCACCGGAACCATCAAGAAGGTCGTCGCCGATCGCGGCTTCGGCTTCATCACCGCGGATGACACGAAGGACTACTTCTTTCACCGCAACGCTCTCGACTCTTCGCTCGACTTCGACCGCCTGAACGGCGGGGAGAAGGTCGAGTTCGAGATCGAGCAGAGCCCCAAGGGTCCCCGCGCCGCGCGAGTTCGCGCCGCGTAGGACCTCAACGGTCTGAAAAGAGAAGCCCTCGCAGCAATGCGGGGGCTTCTTGATTCCTGCCGCAGCGCTCGAGTGTGGCTAGGGCTTGATCTGCGAGACGTAGCAGTCGGTCGGGTTGCCGGTCTGCTTGGTGGCGACGCAGTAGAGCGCGACGAACTTGTTGCCGCGCGCCGCGAGGCCTTCGTAGTCGCCCAGGAAGCGGCCGCCCGCATCGGGCGCACTGAGCATGTCGAACGGCGCGCCGGCGACATTGATGTCCGGCCCGAAGTTGGTCCCACCCGCCGGCGCGATGCGCATCCAGTAGGAAGTGGGTAGTCCCGGCTTGTCGGGATCGAACTTGCGGAAGTCGTAGTAGGTCACGGCCACCTGCCCCGCGGCGTTGACTGCGACGGATCCGGTGAATGCAGCCTGGCCGATTGTCCGACTGACCACGAACGGCGCGCTCCACTTGGTGCCATTGGTCGAGCTGGAGATCAGCACCTGGTTGTGCTCACCATTTGTGAATCGGGCGTCCTGCCAGACGGCGTAGAGCCGGCCCGTATTGGCATCGATCGCGGCGCTGATGATCTCCCAGCCGTCGCGGATGTCCGGCCCGCCGGGATGCGGATCAACAGTCTGCACGCCCAGGTCCTGGGCAATTACGACCGCGTCCGTCCACGTGTCGCCACCATCGGTTGACTTGCTGACCATGTACTTGGCCTTGCCGCTCTCCTTGTAGAAGCGGTCGATGAAGTCGTACAGCGTGCCGGTGTTGGGGTCGATCAATAGGACGTTGCCCAGGTCGGCCGTGTTTGGGTTGGTCGGCGCCATTTGCGTGGGCGTGCTCCAGGTGACGCCGAAGTCGGTCGTCTTGGAGATGAACGAAGGCACGGGCCAGCTGTCGAAATAGGGCCCGCGGTCCCAGACGATGTAGGCCGTGCCCGGTGTGGTCGGGTCTGCGGTCACGGATTCCTTATCGTCGAAGAAGCCGTCGGGCGTGACGAACTCCGTCAGGTTGGCCCACGTCTTGCCGCCATCGGTCGAGGTCGCCGCACCCATACCGCCGCGCGCCGTGTTCTCGTCGAACGAGATGCTGACCGTGTACGCGGTGCCGTCGGGGCCAATCGAGACCCACGGGTCGCTGGCGCGTTCGTAGTTGAGGCCACCCGGCGCACACGAGCTGAAGGGCAGCGGCACGACATGGAAGCTCTGGCCGCCGTCCTTGGACCACATGGCGACGAGACCGTGCGCGCCGCCGTCGTTCCAGCGGTCCTGCTGCGCGACGCCAATGATGTTGCGGTGGTTGGCGGGGTTCACCGCGACCATCGGTTCGACCTCGCCATTGAGGTAGTTGACCGTGCCCCATTCAGGCGGACCGGCACCAATCGTGCAGTCGGCGAATGGATTGCTCGTGGTGGCCAGAACACGGGGCGTAGCCGCGGCGGCGGTCTGCGTCGCGAACAGAACGGTCGCGGCCGCGGCCAGCGTTGCCCGGCCCAGCCTGGTCAAACCGAGTGAAGACACGTCCCGACTCTCCCTTAGATAGCGAGCGATGCAGCAGCCGGCCGACTATACGCGGGTAGATCCTTGGCAAGCGACGGGTGCATCATTTACCCATGGCACGAGGACGAAAAGTCAGTCGCACGCAACGAGGCGTCACCCGCATCAGCGTCCACAACCAGGTGACGCTGCCGACTGATGCCCTGTCCCAGGCCGGCCGGTCGGCCGGTGACCGGCTGCGCGCTCACGTGCAGGCGCCGGGCCAGATCCTGCTGGTGCGCGAGCCAGATCCCATCGAGGAGTATTCCGGTGTTCTGACGGGCGTGTATCCGGCGGGCTATCTCGACGAGCTCAGGCACGAGTGGCGCTGACCAGTGAACCTCGTGCGGCTGGTCGTCATGGCGGCCCTACTCGCGGACCTGACAGGGTGCGCGGCACTGCCTGGGGACCAACTCGGCACGGGCGAGCCGGCCGCCACCGCCAATAAGGACGGTTTTGTCCTCGAAATGTGGATCGACCCGCGCCAGGCGACTGTGGGTGAACGTGTATTCGCGCTGGTCCGCGTTACCAATGCGGGCAACCAGGCCCCGACGTGGGAGACGAACACTTGCGGGACGGGGCCTGCGCGGATCGAAGTCACGGCAAACAACGAAGTTGCGCCCGGCCAAGCCTGGGATGGCAACGCGGCTGCATTCAAGAAGGCGGCGCTGAAGGCCGCTGGAGTTGGAATCGGTGGCCCGTCGGTGATCGGTCATTTCTGGGAGGCCAGCAAGATCGGTCGCAACATCATCTGCAACGCCATAAGCATCCAGAGGCCATTTGCACCGGGACAGGTCGAGGAGGCAATGCTCGCCTGGGACATCAAAGCCTCGGATGAGGTTGCCATCCAGGCAGGCGAGGCGACGCTGACGTCGACTTTCAAGTCAAGCGCGAGCGAGCTGACGGCGACGACAACCATTCAGCTAACGGCCGACGCTCCCGCGGGTGCCTCGCTGGTAGATCTCATTGATGCCGCCCTGGGCGAGCCCGCGTTCAGGGCATGGCTGGAGGGACATCAGGCAGGTGGCCGTATCGACGCGAACATCGTCTTCTGGCCCAACGACAAGGGCGCATACCCGCAGATGCCGCCGTACAACGGCGTGGCCAGCCCGTGCGTCGAGATCGGCGGCTTCTTTACCGACGATCCGCCTGAAACCTACGGCGCCGTCGTGGTCGACCTAGCCACTCTGCGAGTGA
>JARXKQ010000267.1 GCA_030271555.1 Chloroflexota bacterium
CCTGTGCGCGGACCGGGTGCGGATTGAGATCGACGCAGCCCAGGTTGATCACCCACGCCAGCTGGGCCGCGTCGCGCAGCACTACCTCGTCCGCCGTGCGCCCAGACGGGACCGACAGCTCGACCGTCTCGATCCAGTCCGGGCGGGACTCGGGGGCGCGTTTCTGGAAAAAGGGCTCGCCACCGGCGCCATCCACGAAGCGCTTCAAGGCCATGGGCCGGCCGCCGGCGCCGCGCAGCGCACCATCGGCGACCGCGATGTAGTAGGTCACCAGATCGCGCTTCGTGTAGCCCGGGCCGGAGAAGAAGATCTTGTCGGGATTGCTGATCGAAACAGTGCGTCCCGCGACCTCGATCAGCTCGGGTTTGCGCGCCACGGGCGGAGTCTAGACTCGCCACCGTGGACGTTGAGGAGGCACTCAGAAAGCTGCGCGCGGTGCGCCGCTTCCGCGACGCGCCGCTGCGCGACGAAGACCTGAGAGCCATCCTCGACGCGGGCCGCCGCGCAGGCTCATCGAAGAACCTCCAACGCTGGCACTTCATCGTCGTCCGCGACCGCGCGACCCTGACTGAATTGGCCAAGGTCGGCCCGTTCGCCGGCCACTTGGCCGGCGGCGCGGCGGCGATTGCCCTGATCACGCCAGATCCGGCAGGCGCGGACATGCCCCTGTCCGTGACGTGGGATCTGGGTCGCGCGGCCCAGAACATGACCCTCGCAGCATGGGCGCGCGGCATAGGCAGCGTGCCGGCCACGGTGTACGACCACGACCTGTGCCGGAGCATCCTGGGCTATCCCCCCGACCAGCATTGCGAGTACCTGCTCAACTTCGGCTACCCGGCTGAAGAGCGGTCAATCACGCGACCGGCGCGAATTGGGGGTCGCCGCCCGCTCGTCGAGGTGGTTTACTACGAGCGTTGGGGTGCGACCGCCCCGTCGGCGGATCGGTCGTAATTGGCTAAACAAGCCTTAAGTCCATGCTGCGAAAGGAGACCTCCTCCGTGCGTCAGGTCCTAGCGACCTTCACGGTCTTGGCGTTGGCCCTCTTGGGATGCGGGGGCGGTCCCGCGCTGACGCCCCAGGTCACTCCGTCTAGCGGCATACCGCTGGGCGGCAACGACACGATCTTCTGCGGCGTTTTCAATACCGGCACCGTCATCGACATGAAGGACCTCCAGTTCAATCCGCCCGACGCCTCGATTGCGGTCAACGGCGAGGTCGACTGGAAGAACAGCGACAACACGACCCACGTGATCAAGTTCGACAGCGGGACTACCTGCGGTACCGTTATGGCCGGCCAAACCAAGAAGGTGCGCTTCAGCGCCGCCGGCGTCTATCCCTATCACTGCACCATCCACCCCGACATGAAGGGCACGATTACCGTCCAGTAGAGGACCCCGTAAGTCGGCGACCCCAATCCGCCCGGGGTCGCTCTACCGTAAGTTCACGGTAGAGAGGTGCTTTCGAGACTGGCTGCATAAGGAGATAGCTGTGCGTTTACCGGTGACATTCGGCGCGATCCTCGCGCTCGCCCTTGTTGGCGGCTGTGGTGGCGGTTCGGCCTCGCCCACATCCCCCGGCCCGTCCGCGGCCGGCCCAACGCCCACCAACGCGGCTCTGTCGATCGTGTGCAACGCCTCCGGCAGTGGCACTGCGGTCGCCATCGCGAACTTCGCGTTCAACCCCGCGAGCGCCAATGTCGCCGCGAACGGCTTCGTCACCTGGAACAACTCTGACAGCACCACTCATACCGTGACGTTCGACAACGGCCCCGATTGCGGCTCTGTCTCAGGTGGCGGCACCACCACCGCCCAGTTCGCGGCGGCCGGCTCGTACGCATATCACTGCCGGATCCACCCTTCTATGAAGGGCACGATCGTCGTCGGCTAACGCCCGCGATCAACCAGTGCTAGGTGGCGGCGCTGTCCTCGTGGACGGCGCGCGCCACGCGCGCGGCGAGTGCCATGACGGTCACCATCGGGTTGACGCCAAGCGCCGTCGGGAAGAGCGAGGTGTCCGCGACATATAGGTCGCGCGCGCCGCGCACCCTCCCCCATGGATCGGTCGCGCTGGTGCGCGGATCGCGGCCGGCACGCGCCGTGCCCATCTGGTGGGCGCTGAATGCCGATCCGCGGTTGGGCGCGAAGTCGAATCGCCCAAGGCGATCCAGGTAGGCGCGCCAGGCCGCACCGTCGTTCGGCTTCACTTCATGCCAAGCGGCGGGCGTGCCGAGCGCGACGACGCGCTGGGCGCCGGCCGCGCGCGTGAGGCGGGCCATGGCGACAAGTGCGGCGCGCGCCGTCTTCGCGTCGCGGGGCGAGATCCGGTACGAGATCCGCGCGCGGCCCGTCCGGCTCAGCGTGACGCGCCCGCTGCCGTGATCCGTGAGGATGCCGATGAGCGGCGCGAGATGATCGATATCGCGCATGAGCGCGGCGGACTCTGTCGCGCCGGTCCACGGAAAAGCCAGAGCGATAAGGCCCGGATGGCCGGGCGCTGATTCGATCAGGTAGCCGTCCCGCAGGAACTGCGTCGAGCTCGCGGCCTGCATCGTGTCGCGCCACATCGCGACGCGTTGCTCGAAGCGACCGGCCACAACCACGGTGGGATGCAGATGCAGGTTCGCGCCGATCTGTGGATTAGCAACACCGCTCCTCAGCAGGACGAGCGGCGTCCGGAGCGCACCTGCGGCGAGAACCACTCTCCGCGTCCGAACTTCGAACGGACGACCGGAGACGAAACGGCCCGTCACGCGCCCATCGACGACCCGCTCGACCAGCGCATTCGGCAACAGCCGCGCGCCGTGTTCTGCGGCCGCAGCCAGGTGCAGTCGCGGACCAGACCTCTTCGTGCCGCGGCGGCAGCCAAAACCACATGCCCCACAGTCACCACACGGCGCCGCGTTCCGCTCG
>JARXKQ010000268.1 GCA_030271555.1 Chloroflexota bacterium
CAAGGAATACCGCGCGCTGATTGCCTTTGGCGCCCGATCCACGACCGATGACCTCGACGGCGAGCTAACGCCGACTGGCAGCGCACCCAAGCGAGCCGACCTCGATGCTGCCCTTGACGCATTTCGCGGTGAGATCGATCAGGTCCCGCCCGACTACTCGGCGGTCCGAGTTGCCGGCCGTAAGGCGTACGAACTGGCACGGCACGGCGAAAAGCCTGCGCTGCGGCCGCGCCAGGTAACGATTCACCGGCTGGATGTCACCGGCTGGGATGACACGGACCCCGCACGTCCCCTGGCGACCGTCGAGGTGCATTGCTCTGCTGGCACGTACATCAGAGCCCTGGCGCGCGATCTGGGTGAGCGGCTGGGCAGCGGCGCCTACCTGGCGGCGCTGACGCGCACCGCCAGCGGACCTTTCCGGATTGACACCGCGCATGGGCTCGACGAAGTGCGCGCGAAAATGACCGCCGGACGCGCGCGCGAGTTGCTGCTGCCCATGGACACGGGGCTCGACTTCCCGGAGCTGACACTCACGCCGGCGGAGCTCGTGCCGTTCGCGCGCGGGCAGCAACTTCGGCGTGCGGGCACTCTGCCGGGGGAGGGGCTCGTGCGAGTTCTCGACGCCAGTGGCCGCCTCGTGGCGATCGCCCGCGCCGCTGACGGCATCCTGTCGCCGGAGAAGGTGTTCGCCGCGTAAGGTGTTCGCCGCATGAAGCGGCTGACCTCGATCGACGCGCTGCCAAAGGGCCTGCGCTTCGTCCTTGCCATAGGCGTGTTCGACGGCGTTCACCGCGGCCACCGGCGGGTCATGGCCGCGCTGCGCCGCGCTGCGGCGCGGTATGACGCGCAACCTGTCGTCCTCACCTTCGATCCGCATCCCGCGCAGCTCCTGCGCGGCAGCGCGCCGCCCAGCCTGTGTGACACGGCCGAGCGGCTGGCGCTGCTTGAGCGAGAAGGCGTGGGCACCGTCATCGTGCAGAAGTTCGACCACGCGTTTGCCGATCAACCGCCGGACGCATTCTTGCGGCGTCTGTGCCGCGACCGGCAGCTCATGGCGCTGGTCATGACCGCTGAATCAGCCTTCGGTCGCGATCGCGCCGGTGGCCTCGCGGCGATCAGGAGCCTGGGGCCGACTCTTGGCTTTCGCGTCATCGAGGTCAATCGGCTGGCCAACGAAGGGCTGACTGTGTCGAGCACAGGTCTGCGCAACCTCCTGGCGGAGGGCAAGTTGGCGGCGGTTCGACGGCTGCTGGGCCGCGACTACGCAGTGATCGGCCAGGTGGTGCGAGGCGACAAGCGCGGCCGCGGGCTGGGCTATCCCACAGCCAACCTGCACTTTGACGCGCCCGTCGCGCTGCCGGTTGACGGCATCTATGCCGTTCGCGCCGGTTGGGGCGGTCGCGACCCACTCGATCCAACCCGCCGGGCAGATGGGGTCGCGTCCCTGGGAGTCCGCCCGACTTTCGAGCAAGACGGCCAGCGCGTCCTGGAGGTCCACCTCTTCGACATCGACGAGAACCTGTACGGCAAACGCCTGCGCGTTGAGTTCGTCCGCCGCCTGCGCGGCGAGCGACGCTTTAGCAGCGCGGCTGCGCTGGTTCGACAGATGGATCGCGACGCGGCTCGTGCGCGCGCGGTACTGGAGTCCAATTGGTAGAGCTGCGCGCACGGACCCGCTAGTGGAGCGGAAGCGTCAAAGGCGCTCGACTGGTAAACTCCGTCGGAATTAAGAGACAAGGAAAACATTGGAGGAACGGGTGCCCCTGGCGCGGGATACCAAGGAAGGCATCGTGGCGGAGCACGCCCGATCAGACTCTGACACAGGCTCACCGGAGGTTCAGATTGCGCTCTTGACAGAGCGGATCAAAGGCCTGACGGAGCATCTGCGTACCTTCCCCAAGGACAATCACTCGCGTCGTGGCTTGCTCAAGCTCGTCGGGCAGCGACGGCGGTTGCTTGCGTATCTGATGCGCAAGGACAACGCCCGCTATCGCGCCGTCATCGGCCGCCTCGGACTGCGCCGCTAAGCAAGACCCGTCCTCCTCAAATTGGAGGACTGATGCCAGTCACAACGCTTTCTGCCGAAATCGGTGGTCGAACGCTGACCATTGAGACAGGCAAGCTCGCCGGGCTCGCCGGCGGGGCCGTCACCATCCGATATGGCGACACGATGGTGCTCGGCACCGCGAATCGCTCCGAACCCCGTCCCGGGCTGGATTTCTTCCCGCTCACGGTCGAGTTCGAGGAGCGCATGTACGCCGCGGGCAAGATCCCCGGCGGTTTCATCAAGCGCGAGGCGCGCGCCTCCGAGGCGGCGACCCTTGCCGCGCGACTCACGGACCGGCCCCTTCGGCCGCTCTTTCCCGAGGGCTACAAGGACGACATTCAGCTCGTCATCACGGTCCTTTCAACCGACCAGGAAAACGAGCCTGACGTCATCGGCACGGTGGCCGCCTCTGCAGCGCTGACAATCAGTGAGATCCCCTTCAACGGGCCCGTGGGCGCCGTCCGAATCGGACGCATCGACGGAGCGTTCGTGGTCAATCCGACCTTCACCCAGTTGGCCGAGTCCGAGCTCGACCTGATCGTGTCCGGAACCCGTGACGCGATCATGATGGTCGAGGCCGGCGCCAAGCTGCTGCCGGAAGACGTGATGGCCGAGGCCATCCTCTTCGGTCACAAGGCGCTCCAGCCGCTCATCGACGTCCAGGTGGAGCTTCAGAAGCTCGTCGGCAAGGTCAAGAGCACACCGTTCCTCGAGGCCGGCACGCCGTCGGTGCTCGAGTTTGGGCGGGCCGTCGAGGCAGGCGAGGAATTCGTCATCGTCGACGTCGAGACGACCGGCACGGACCCGAAGATGGCCGATCTGGTCGAGATCGCCGCGGTCAAGGTCAAGGG
>JARXKQ010000269.1 GCA_030271555.1 Chloroflexota bacterium
GCTCCTTCTTGACGTGGAACTCGGGGAAGCCGGCGTTCATCAGCAGCCCCTCCACGTTCAGGATCATGTCGGGGTTGCCGCAGATGTAGACGACCGTTCTGTCCGGCCGCAGATGCAGGTCCTTGCATACGTCGAGCACGACGCCCTCGACGCGACCGGTGCGGCCCTCCCAGCCGGCGTTGCGTGGGTCGGACGGGCGCGAGATCGTGGGCACGTACGTCAGCGGATAGGTCTTGTCGCGCTGCCAGTCTTCGAGCAGGTCGCGGTAGCCCAGCTCATCGGCGTAGGACGAGCCATTCACGAGCACCGTGCGCCGCTTGTCGCCCTTGATGAGGCCCTGGCGCATCATCGCGATGAAGGGCGCGATACCAGTGCCGGTCGACACGAACAGGTGTGTCCGATCATCGTTGGGCTCGACCAGGAAGCGACCCTTGGGGCCGATCATGCGCATCGGGTGATCCATGGGCATGCGCCACAACAGCGTCGTGAAGCGCAGGATCGGCACGAGGCGCACGTAGAACTCGTAGCCCTCGCTGTCCGCAACCTCGGGCGGCGACGCGACCGAGTACGGCCGCTGGACGATCTTGCCGTCGGCGTAGACGCCGATCGTCATGTACTGGCCCGGGTCGAAATGGGTGGGCTCACCTTCGAAGCGCACCCAGAAGGTGGCCAGCTCGGGCGTGTGATCCACCCGGGCGATCAGTCGGGCGTTGTACTGCTCGTGTTCATACGCGATTACCCGCGGGTCGTCGTCGTGGTGCGTCATGCGTCGCGCATGGTACGCGGCTTCACCCGGGCTGACCGTCGCCGTCGCTGTCGTCGAGATTCAACGCGTGCAGGACCCGGTGCAGCACCGGCGCCAGGACGACTCCCGCCGCGCCGATTATCACGACGCCGCTCAGGATGGCGTAGATGCCGGCGAAGATCTTGGCCGCGTCGTCGGTGAGGATGTCCACCGGACCCATCCCGCCGGCAATCATGGCCGCATTGAGGAACGCGTCCACCGGCTTGAGGTGCGCAAATCCCGCATAGCCCGCGACGCCAATTGCGAGCCACACAAACAGAATCCCCAGCGTGAGCACAAAGTGCTTCACGAGGCGCACCACGAAGGCGCGCCGCGTGATCATTGGTTGGTCGTAGCTCTCGTACATGCCACGTGGATGCTGTCACACCGCGCGCGGTGCGTCTCGATGTTTGCGCCACTGCATCGCCGGCCCAGGCCGTGTGGGCCAACCGGCCCATTCATGACCCACGCGTACAATCCGCCGACATACACAAACCGCCTGATCGGCGCTTCCTTAGCCCCTGAGGTTTCTCGATGACCCAGACGTCCCAGCCTCTTGTCGCCCGCGAGCATCGCGCGGCCAAGCGCTACATCTACGCCTTCGGTGGCGGCCGTGCGGAGGGTGACGCGAAGATGCGCGATCAGCTCGGCGGCAAAGGCGCAGGCCTGGCGGAGATGACCAACGCCGGTCTGCCGGTGCCCCCCGGTTTCACCATCACGACCGAGGCGTGCAACGACTTCTTTGCAGCACGCGAGAAGCTGCCCGACGGCCTGTGGGACGACGTGCTGGCGGCCGTGGCCCAGGTCGAGCAGGCGAGCGGCAAGGGATTTGGCAACGCGGCCAATCCGCTGCTCGTCAGCGTCCGCTCGGGCGCCAAGTTCTCGATGCCGGGCATGATGGACACGGTCCTCAACCTGGGTCTCAACGCCGAAACCCTGCACGGCCTCGTGGCGCTGACGGGCAACGAGCGCTTCGGGTGGGACGCGTACCGGCGCTTCATCCAGATGTTCGGCCGCATCGTCATGGACGTCGACGGCGAGAAGTTCGAGCACGCGCTTCAGGCCGCAAAGGACGCGCGCGGTGTGAAGCAAGACACCGACCTTGACGCCGACGCCCTGCGCGAGCTGGTGGGCACGTTCCTGAGGGTGGTCAAGGAGTCGACCGGACGAGAGTTTCCGACCGATCCGCACGAACAGCTCGATCTGGCCATCAAGGCCGTCTTCGCATCGTGGTTCGGCAAGCGCGCCCACGACTACCGCGAGTACAACCACATCGCCCACGACCTGGGCACCGCGGTCAACGTCGTGACGATGGTCTTCGGCAACATGGGCGACGACTCGGGCACCGGCGTCGCGTTCACGCGCAACCCCAACACAGGCGAGAAGGTCCTATTTGGTGAGTACCTGACCAACGCTCAGGGCGAGGACGTGGTGGCCGGCATCCGCACGCCACTCGCGATTGCGCAGATGCGCCAGCAGATGCCCGAGATCTACAGCCAGTTCGAGGAGATCGCCGGGCGGCTCGAGCGCCATTACCGCGACATGCAGGATCTCGAGTTCACCATCGAGCGCGGCCGGCTCTACATGCTCCAGACGCGCTCCGGCAAGCGCACGGCGACAGCCGCTGTCCTGATCGCCGCGGCCATGGTCGAAGAGGGCATCATCACCGAGCGCGAGGCACTGTCGCGCATCGAGCCGGCGCACGTCGACCAGCTTTTGCGCGACCAGTTCGATCCTGCCGCTAAGACTTCCGCGAAGAAGCTCACGGCCGGTCTCAATGCATCGCCCGGTGCGGCGGTGGGCAAGGCCGTCTTTGACGCGGACCGCGCGGCGGCGATGGCCGCTCAGGGCGAGAAGGTGATCCTGGTCCGCATCGAGACGTCGCCCGACGACTTCCACGGCATGGCCGCCGCCCAGGGCGTCCTGACCGCGCGCGGCGGTGCAACGTCGCACGCCGCGGTGGTTGCGCGCCAGATTGGCAAGCCATGTGTCGCGGGCTGCGCCGCGCTGATCATCGACTACGCGACCAAGACTGCGCGCGTCGATGGGCTGGGCTTCAGCGAAGGGGAGTGGATCTCACTTGACGGCACGACCGGTGAGGTCTTCATTGGCG
>JARXKQ010000270.1 GCA_030271555.1 Chloroflexota bacterium
CGGCAGCACCGGAACCACAGCGGCCGGCGAACGATGGCTCCGACCGAACCGGCAAAGGCCGACCCGACCGATTTGCCGGACAGCTGCCCCCGCACCCAAATCGCGGAAACCGAGTCGACGATTGGAAGCGCGACGGCAAAGATGGCGATGGGCTGCGCGAGGTGCGAAAGCACGCGGTCATAGATCGACGCCGACGACGATGGCAGCAGGATCTCCTGGTAGATCGACTGGCCCAGCGCGGCGGCGAGCGGCACGGCCGCCAGCAACAGAACGATCAGCGTCAGCGCCTCAACCACGAACAGGTCGCGCAGACGGGTGCCGGGGTCGTGCAGTGTGTTTGGCTCGATCTCTGGATCGTCGGCCAAGCGGCGATAGGCGGCGATCTCCAGCCACGCCAAGGCATACAGCACGGCCATGACGAGCCCTGACGAGACGATGGTCGCGGCCGAAACGCCAACGAAGAAGCCCGGCGTGAGGCCGCTCGTGCCCAGGCTGCCGCCCAGCATCAAGCGCACCTCGACCTGCGTCGGCAACACCATGATCGGCAGCAGCAACGCGAGAACACCGCCGCGCAGGATGAAGCTCAGCGTCCCCAGGAGCCACAGTGACGGCTGCTCCACCGGGGCGGCCAGCGCGTGGCCCGCGAAGGTGCGCCAGCCAGGTGCCGCGGCGGTCCGGACACCCGGTGTCGCAAGGGTGGGAGCGGTGATCGGGACTACTTCTTCTTGTTGCTGTCGATCGCGGCCTTGGCCAGCTTGACGGCGATGCTGCCGCCCGGCACGAACAGGCCAATCGTGTCAGCGCCCACATCGAACAGCAGGTCGCGGTTCAGCGCGCCCCTGATCTGGCTCACGAGCGCCTTGCCGGTGCGCGTCTGCCCGGTGACAGAGTCGATCTCGATGATCGCGTTCTTGCCCTTGCCGTTCCAGGTGAACTCGAACGCCCAGACCGGCCGATAGAAAAGGTCGGTCGCTTCCAGAACGACCTCCTCCTCGAGCACTTTGTCAGCCTGGACTGGCTTGATCAGCTCGCCCATCAACGCGCGCACGACATACGAGGCGCGGTTCTCAGGGGGTAGCGCGATCGTGTCGCCTTCAGCCAGCGTCTGTGGGTCGGCGATCTCCGAGCGTGGTCCGCCAATGAGCTGCGCTCCGTCAGCCACCGCGGCGCCGGTCAGGCCGTAGACGAAGGACTCACTCCTGATCTCGGTCCGGCAGTGCTCCAAGGCGGGTACGCGGAAGGCGCGCGTTGCGCCCGTGGCCACGCCTTCGTACTTCGTCCCGGTGATCGTGAGCCCCTCAACGTCAGGCGCGGCGGCGGGCACGCTGTACTCGCGATTGCGCTCGTAGACGTAGATCGCGTGACCCGCGACATGCCAGAAGGGCTCGAGGCGGCGCTGCTTGTTGACGAGCGTCACCTCTTCGGGCTTGGGCTTGGACAGCAGCGACCCGAGCGCGGACGTGCGCTTGTCCATTGCGCGCTGAGTGATCTCGTCGAGCGTCAGGCGCTCCTCGAGCAGGAAGAGTCGTTCGGGAGCGAGGGTGATCTCCATCGCGGCATGATGCACCCGCCCGCGCCAGAGCGGTAGGTGTCACTTTGCACCCGCAATCGGCAATGGCATTTCCAACTTCTGGGCAAAGGCCGCTCTAACGCCCGGGATCCCGAGTTGGGAGGGCCGAAAACACACCGTGGCTGGCCGATCTACGCTTGCGCCGCACCGCCGCATGCGATCTGGGATCGATCGTCTGGCCGCGCTACCTCTTAAGGGCTGATAACCCGCAGAGTCGAAAATCCCATTTTCGATTCCCATCCGGCCGCGACCTTGTCGGCCTCAGCCCGGCCGGCCCACCGCCTCGACGGCAGCGGCGAAGCCGCGTAGAAGCTCGCGGGCCAGCTGGTTCTTGGTCATCACCGCCGCGCGCACCGGGTCCCACTGGATGGCGACCATGCACATCAGCGGCCGCTCCCACGGACGCGACTCATCATCGGCGGGCGGCATCCGCAGCCGTATCTGCTGCCGGCCGCCGGACTCGGCGATCAATCCACTGAGCGAGCCGGCAACCCTGGGTCCCATCGCCTCAAGTGGGGTTCCCGGCGGCGGTCCCGCGGCCGGCGCGACGCTCAGCGTCGACACCACGCCCGCCTCGTCGCCGATCCACAAATTGGTCAGCCACCAGCCGTCGTCCATTACGCTGGGCACCGTCATGCCGGCACTCAGCTTCTCGCCATCGCGCAGGCTGACGGTCTCTTCCTTGACGAACGAGATCCCCGGCGCCGGCAATCTCTCGCCGGCTATTCCCACTCGATCGTGGCCGGCGGCTTGGACGAGATGTCGTACACGACGCGGTTGACGCCCGGCACCTCGTTGACGATGCGCGAGGAGATGCGCCCCAGGAGGTCGTAGGGCAGCTTGGCCCAGTCGGCCGTCATCCCGTCTTCGCTGGTCACGGCACGCACGGCAACGACGTTGGCGTACGTGCGCCCGTCGCCCATCACGCCAACGGATCTGACCGGCGTAAGGATCGCGAACGACTGCCACAGAGAGCGGTACAAGCCGGCGGCCTTGATCTCATCGATGACGATCCAGTCCGCCTCGCGCAACGTGTCGAGCCGCTCGGCGGTGACCGCGCCGATGACCCTGATCGCCAGGCCCGGCCCCGGGAATGGCTGCCGATGAACCATGGCCTCGGGCAGTCCAAGCTCCAACCCCACCGCTCGGACCTCGTCCTTGAACAGGTAGCGCAGCGGTTCGATCAGCTTGAAGCGCAAGTCGGCCGGCAGCCCGCCAACGTTGTGGTGCGTCTTGATCTTCTGCGCCGCCTTGGTCTCGGGCGTGGCGGACTCGATGACATCGGGATACAAAGTCCCCTGGGTCAGGAAATCGATCTGGC
>JARXKQ010000271.1 GCA_030271555.1 Chloroflexota bacterium
GCACCTGCTGCACGACATCGAGGGCGTGCCCGAGGGTCATGCGCTGGGAGATCGGCTCGTGACGTCTCTGACGGGCGGCTACTCGTCGGCGTTGGCCATCTCACCGCGGTCGATGGCGTTCGGGGCAGTCGCCGCTGGCGCCCTGCTTCTGGTCTACCTGGCGATCGTCAGCCTGGCCCAGGCTGCCGCTCGGAGTTCCTAAACGGCATACCGCCCGACGGAGCTGGCCAGTGGTCTGACCCGGCACCCCCTATTCGACGGTGAAGTCGACGCGCATGCCCTGCTCGTAGTGCATCGCGATGTTGCAGACGATCGCGTAGTGGCCGGGCCCCATGTTGTCAAAGGTCAGCATCGCCGTGGCGCCGGCGGCGATGTCCTCGAGTTCGCCGACGGTGCCGACCGGATGTTCCATGTTGCTGCTCGGCGACATGCCGGGCATGTCGATGCCGGCGCTGCCCATGGGCCCACCCATCGCCTGGACATCGAGCATATGGTCCTTCACCGGGAGCTCGGCTGCCATCGTGTCCGTTCGAATGACCACGAACTCATGTACCGTCGTGCTCTGGTTGGCGATGTTGAAGACAACCCTGCCGGCAGGGGCGCTGGCGGCCGACATGTCGATCCGCCAGTCCGATAGGGCGGCGCTGATGTCCCCGCTCGCGCCGGTTGGTTGCGGAGTTGGGCCGCCGGCCGAGCAGGCGAGGGCGATCAGGGCGACGGCCAGGATCGATCCGATATAGAAGAGCCGGCGCGAACGCCAGAGCAACGACAACAGCATTAGGGTTCCTCGGTATGAGACGCAGCGCACCAAGTTTGTCCGGCCAACCTGAGATGAACCTTAGAAACCGTCTTGCGTCCAGCTGCGGGGATACTCCCAGGGAGTATCATCCCCGTATCAGGAGGCTGAACGATGCAACTTACCGTTCTCGATAGCGGGCCGACGTCGGTGCGTGCGGGCTACGTCTGTCCGTGCGGCTGCACGCCGTCGGTCGAATACCAGCGCGGCGAGGACCTGGTCGAGGAAGGATGCTGTTGTGGCAACCACTTCGCCTTCGGCCCGCGCGCCAGTGGCAGCCTGGTGCCGAAGGCCGGGTTCCAGAGTGAGTTGCAGGCGTTCACCGCACCGTGGGGAGAGCGGCTCGAAGCGGCGTGGCTGGTCGGCCCGAGCAAGCACGCGGACCACGCGAGCACATCCACCAAGCAGACGAATGCAATCGATCCTGTCTGCGGGATGACCGTCGATCCGGATTCCGCGCGTGCCAACGGCCTGCACAGTGCCCACGACGGCACCGATTACTTCTTCTGTGGCCGCGGCTGCAAGGTCGACTTTGAGGAGGATCCGGACCGCTACCTCGACCCGGGCTAAATGCCGGGTATGTAGGCGCGATCCGGGGTTGTCCGGAGCCGTGGTCCTGCGAGGTTCGAGGGGGGCCGCTTCTAAGCACTCTCTCATCCAATGTTCAGCTCGCTGGGCGATGCTGCCCAACTCTGGCAGGAGGATTGGGTGGCACGACAACGAGCTGCGAGCAGGAAGAGGGGCGCTACACGGACGCTCGCCAACCGCGCGCAGGCCGCGCAGTCGGCGAAGCCAGCCATCGCCGCGATCTCGACCGAGCCAGAGGCCCTGGTTGCCACGTACTGGTTCGATCCTGGTGAAGAAGATGAGCCCTACGCCGCGACCATCCGCCTGACGGGCAAGCGGGCCGGCGTAAGTGGCACGCCCAGGGCGAGCGATGCGTTCGTGCACGAAGAGCAGGTTGATCGGATCGTGCCCGGCAGCGGACCAATGTCTATCTCAACCCGGGTCTACGGGCTGACACCGGGGACGTGGAGTGTGACGGCCAACCTGATCAGGCCCAGGGCAGATTCGCGCGGCCGCCGCATGACTGGCGCCGCACACCCCGAGGTCCTGCCGCTGCGCACGGCGACGTGGTCGTGGCGCCGATGGACGCCCTTGCCCGGACCAGCTACGGCGCTGGTCAAGACGCGCTGGTCGCTGCTTGCCCGAATCGCCCTCATTCCGGCGGTCATGCCGGGCACGGTATTTGGCTTTGTAGCGCTCGGCGCCATCCTTGCCCTGGCCGTGCTTGCGGCCCACATTGGCTACCACGGGCTCGCCGTGAGTGATGCCCTAGTGGTCACGGCCGCAGCCTCGCTGGCCGGTCTCATCGGGGCGAAGCTGTGGTACGTCCGACTGCACCCAAAGGAGCGAGTGCTCGCAACGGGGTGGGCGGTCGATGGCTTTGTTGTTGTCGCGCCCCTTGCTGCGATCGGCGTGCTGGTGGCGCTCAAGCTGCCGGTCGGGGCGTACCTCGACGACGTAACGCCGAGCCTGTTCCTGACCGTCGCCCTGGGCAGGCTGGGCTGCTTCTTCACCGGCTGTTGTGCGGGGCGGTTGACTGCGTCGCCCTGGGGCGTGTGGTGCTCGGATCAGCGCATAGGCGCCCGTCGCGTGCCGACCCAGCTGCTGGAGTCCGCCTTTGGTCTCGGGCTCGGCCTGGTGACTCTGGTGCTGGTCGTCGTTGTCGACGTCGTGGGCAGTGGAGCGATCTTCGTGGGTGGTTTCGTGGCCTATCTGCTCGCCCGTCAGTTACTGCTCAGGCTGCGGGCCGAGCCGCGCCGATACCTGTGGCAACGCAGCCGGTTGGTTGGGCGACCCGCGTAGCGTTCAGGACGCGGCGATCGCGACCGCGGTGAGGGCGGCCGGCTACGAGCCCGACATTACCGCCGTGGCGATCGGCGAACCACTCAAGCGACCTGCCGGGCTGAGTCGGCTCGTCGCGGGAGTGAGGGCATCCAAAAACCGCAGCCGCCGTTAGGCGCGTTGCGTGAAAGGAGCGAAATGATGTGGGGGTATGGCGGCGGCCTAGAGCTCGCCGGCTGGCTG
>JARXKQ010000272.1 GCA_030271555.1 Chloroflexota bacterium
CAAGCCGGTCTGATCATTCCGGCCTGGCCGCATCCAGCAAGCCTTGCTTGCGAATGAAAGCCACTACCTGGTCGACGCCATCACCGCTGCGCAGGTTGGTAAACAGGAAAGGCCGCTCGCCGCGCATGCGCCTGGCGTCCTGCGCCATGATGTCGAGGTTGGCGCCCACATGCGGCGCAAGGTCGGTCTTGTTGATGATCAGCAGGTCGGAGCGGGTAATGCCGGGCCCGCCTTTGCGCGGAATCTTTTCGCCGCCGGCGACATCGATCACGTAGATGGTGAGGTCCGACAGTTCCGGGCTGAAAGTAGCCGCCAGATTGTCGCCGCCGGACTCGATCAGGATCAGGTCGAGATCGGGAAAATCGGCGCTCATGCGGGCGATGGCTTCGAGGTTGATCGACGCGTCTTCGCGGATGGCGGTATGCGGGCAACCGCCGGTTTCCACGCCCATCAGGCGCTCGGCCGGCAGCGCTTCGGCCCGCATCAATATCTCCATGTCCTCCTTGGTATAGATGTCGTTGGTGATGACCGCCATTTCATAGCGGTCGCGCATGCGCTTGCACAGCATCTCGCACAGCGCGGTCTTGCCGGAGCCGACCGGGCCGCCTATGCCGACGCGCAGGGGATTGGAAGTTGTTGTCATGGTGTGTTCTCGGTTCGGGTTATGAGCGATAAAGCCGGCTGTACTGTACTTCATGCCGCATCGACAGCAGCGACAGTCCAGGCGACCAGTTGGAGAGTTCATCGTCGGCCAGGGTTTGCGCGGTCTGCGCGGCCGACTCCAGCGCGGGACGCAGCGATAGCAGCAACCGTTGGCCTGCGACCTGGCCCAGTGGCACGGACTTGACGCAAACCAGCACCTGGTTTTCGGCCCAGGAGAACAGCATGCCCAGCAGTGCGGCGTCGTGCGGAATCGCCAGCGCGACGGCGGCGCAGGCGAGGGCTGTGGGCAGCGGCACTTCCGGCATGGTCTGCAGTAGCGCCAGCAGTTCAGGCCGCGGCAGCTTCAGTTCGGCCAGCAGCTTGCCCAGCGAATAGCCCATCTGCACGGTCTCGGCGCGGAATTCGGCGGTGTCGCGTGCGGCCAGGAAGCGCTCGGTCCAGAGTTGGACAGCACCTGTGTCTAACTGGTCAAAGGCCTGCATCAGGCGCCACAGCACCGGCGCCTCGAAGCGCGCGACAAGCTGTTGCAAGGCATCGGTAATCCAGTCGCGCGCACTGGCTTCGTCGCACACCAGGCCGTTTTCCAGCGCCGCTTCCAGCCCTTGCGAATAGCTGTAGGCGCCGATTGGCAGCGACGGGCTGGAGAACTGCAGCAGGTGCAGCAGGGCGCTTGCATTCATCGCGTCAGGACGCCTTGTCGCCGGGCCGATGTATGCGCTGGCGCAGCGGGATCGGCGCCAGCGGATGATGGCCGTCGTCGCCATGGTGGCCGTGGCCGCCACCGTAAGCGCCCGACTCGGGTTCGAACGGGGCGTCCTGCTCGGTCACCGTTGCGCCCAGTCCCTGCAGCATGTCCTTGAGCACGCTGTCGCGGCGGATGCGCAGGAAGCCGTCGCCGACCTGGGCCTGGGTGTGGCGGTTACCGAGATGGAAAGCGCAGCGCAGCAGGTCGCGCGGCTTGCTGCAGTCGACGCGGTAGGTGGCTTCGGTGGCGGCGCGTATGCGGACGATGCGACCATCGTCGCCGCGCAGCAGGTCGCCGTCGCGCAGGACGGTGCCGCGGACGGTGAAGACGGCGACTTCCTCACCGGAGGTGAGGGTGGCGCGCAGGCGGCTTTTCTCGCGGAGTTCGTAGGGCAGGTTGAGTTCGTCGGCGATGTGGTCGGCGGCGTCGGTTCGGGTGTGTAGGGTCAGCATGGCCAATGGCTAAGGTAAGAATCGGGTTCGTAGGGTGTAATAAGCGACAGCGCATTACACCCTACGATATTTGTGAACGCTAAAAAAGGAAATACCGCTGCGCCATCGGCAGCACCTTCGCCGGCTCGCACACCAGCAACTCCCCGTTCGCGCGAACCTCATAAGTCTCAGGGTCCACCTCCATCTTCGGCGTCGCCCCGTTGTGAATCATGTCCCCCTTGCGCAAGCCCCGCATCCCCCGCACCGCAACGACCGACTTCTGCAAACCCAACATCTGCCCGATGCCCGCATCGAACGCCGCCTGCGACACGAAGGTCAGCGACGTTTTCAGCGCCCGTCCATAAGCCCCGAACATGTGCCGGTAATGCACCGGCTGCGGTGTCGGGATCGAGGCGTTTGGGTCGCCCATCTGCGCGGCCGCGATCATGCCGCTTTTCAGGATCATCGATGGCTTGACGCCGAAGAAGGCAGGCTTCCACAGCACCAGGTCGGCGATCTTGCCGGCTTCTATCGAACCGACCACATGGGATATGCCATGAGTAATGGCCGGATTGATCGTGTACTTGGCGATGTAGCGCTTCGCGCGGAAATTGTCGTGGCGCGCGCTGTCTCCGGCCAGTGCGCCGCGCTGGGACTTCATCTTGTCGGCGGTCTGCCAGGTGCGCATGATGACTTCGCCGACCCGGCCCATCGCCTGCGAGTCGGACGACATCATCGAGATGGCGCCGATATCGTGCAGGATGTCTTCAGCCGCAATGGTCTCGCGCCGGATGCGCGACTCGGCGAAGGCGATGTCCTCGGCAATTGCCGGGTCCAGGTGATGGCAGACCATCAGCATGTCCAGGTGCTCGTCCAGCGTGTTGACCGTGTAGGGCCGGGTCGGGTTGGTGGAGGAGGGCAGCACGTTGGACTCGCCGACCGCGGCGATGATGTCCGGCGCATGGCCGCCACCGGCGCACTCGGTGTGGAAGGTGTGGATGGTGCGGTCCTTGAAGGCGGCCAGCGTGTGCTCCAGGAAGAGAT
>JARXKQ010000273.1 GCA_030271555.1 Chloroflexota bacterium
GGGCGAGCTCGCCCGCTTTCTGGCGCCGCTCGTCGCCCGCCGTGGCCTCCACCACCTCCGCCAGCCGGCGATACAGATGTGCCCGGACAAGGGGCGTCATCGCGTCGAGAAGGGCAGCGCGGATCGAGGGGTGCGGGACCGCGTA
Organism: Chloroflexota bacterium; assembly: GCA_030271555.1. GTDB lineage: Bacteria > Chloroflexota > Limnocylindria > Limnocylindrales > CSP1-4 > JALYGJ01. The sequence goes on from JARXKQ010000273.1 coordinate 146, forward strand.
GCGCTGCTCTGCCTCATCGAAGGTCACGAGCGAATCCGCCAGGAGGCCGTCGAGCGCCTCGATCGCCCGGCTGCGCACGACGGCAGTGACGGCCGCGACCATGGTTGCGGTCGCTCCCCGGGGAAAGGCCGCGAGCACGTTGAACGCCGCGCGGCTCGCAACCGGAAGCCGCGCGACCCGCCACGCAACGACGTCAGCGATGGTCTGCGGCAGCGCGTCCGGTGCGGGCAGACCGCGCGACCCGGGCGCCGGCAGCAGGCCCTCGTCAGCCATGTGGCGGAAGAGCTCGACGCTCAGCAATGGATTGCCGTGCGCCACGGCCTGGATCAGCTCGACCGTCGCCGGCATCACGGGCTTGTCGCTCGCCGTTCCCAGCAGTGCGGCCACCGCGCCAACGTCGAGGCCCTCCAACGGCAGCGCGTCAAGCACGCCCTTAGGCTTGGTCACCCGCGCGCCGGCCTTACGGGCACGGGGCTTGGCCGCCGGCGCGATGCTCGAGACGGTCAGCATCAACACCGGCAGGGTGCGCAAACGGCGGCCCATGTGCTCGACCATGCCGCGCAGGTCACCGTCGGCGAGCTGGAACTCATCAAGGACAACGAGCAGCGGCGCCCGCGCGGCCAAGCGGCCAAGCCAGGCGGCGACTGCGTCGCGGAGGCGCAGCCGCTCATCGACTGGTTCGAGCGGCACCGCCGGAACAAGCGTCGGCAGCACCTCGGCCAGCCCCGGGCAGATGCGCAGAATCGTGCCCGCATCCGAACCCAGGTCGCTCATCACCTGGCCCGGCGGCATCGCTAGCGCGCCGGTTTCGATCGCCTCAGCCAGGGCGCCGAATGGCAGGTCCAGCAATCCCTCGCGGCACTCGCCCCAAGTGACCGCCATGCCCTGTGCGCGCGCCATCTGAGCCACCTGCCGGGCGAGCCGCGTCCCACCAACGCCAGGCGGACCGCTGATCGCGACCACGCCGCCGCGCCCGTTCGCGGCATCGGACAGGCGGCGGCCCAGCACCTCAAGCTCGCGCTCACGCGCCAGGAAACGGGACACGGTCGGAAGCATCGCTTCGGCTACGATATCGGCCCCATGAGCCAAGAGACCCAGATGCCGACTGCCGCTGCCCTGACCACTGCCTACCGGACGCACACCTGCGGTGCGTTGCGGGCCACCGATGTCGGCAACGACGTGTCCCTCGCAGGCTAGGTGAACCGCCGGCGGGACATGGGCCAGCTGATCTTCATCGACCTGCGCGACCGCCACGGGATGACCCAGGTCGTCATCGATGCGAAGGACGCGCCGGATGCGCAGAAGACGGCGCTCACGGTGCGCAACGAGTTCGTGTTGCGCGTCCAGGGCAAGGTCACGGCGCGCCTGGCCGGGACGGAGAACAAGAAGCTCGCCACCGGCGAGATCGAGGTTCGGGCGACATCGCTTGAAGTGCTGTCTGCCGCCAAGACGCCGCCGTTCCCGATCAACGAGGCCGAGGACACCGACGAGACGCTCCGGCTGAAGTACCGCTACCTCGACCTGCGCCGCGAAGGCATCAACCACCGCCTGGTGCTGCGGTCGCGGCTGCTGAAGGCGTTGAGCGAGATCCACCACCGCGAGGGTTTCGTCGAGGTCGAGACGCCCATCCTGATCAAGTCGACGCCGGAAGGCGCACGCGACTTCATCGTCCCGTCGCGCGTCCAGCCGGGCAACATCTACGCGTTGCCGCAGTCGCCGCAGCAGCTCAAGCAACTGCTCATGGTGGCCGGCTTCGACCGCTATTACCAGATCGCCCATTGCATGCGCGATGAGGACTCGCGCGCCGACCGCGGCCCGGAGTTCACCCAGCTCGACATCGAGATGAGCTTCGTCACCCAGGAAGACGTGATGCAGTTCGTCGAGCGCGCGGTTACTGAGGCAACGACGACGGTCGTCCCAGATCGGCCGATCCGCAAGACGCCGTTCCCGCGCTTCTCCTACCGCGAGGCGATCGACCGTTTCGGCTCGGACAAGCCCGACATCCGCTACGAGATGGAGCTCAAGGACCTGGGCGAGGTAGTCCAGGGCAGCGGCTTCGCCGTGTTCGATTCGGTCCTGGCGAGCGGCGGTCGCGTCTTCGGGTTTGCCGCGCCGGGCATGGGCGGCGCCTCGCGCTCGCAGATCGACGAGCTGACGTCCGTGGCCAAGAAGGCCGGCGCCAAGGGTCTGGTCCACCTGTCGGTCGGGTCGGATGGGTCGGTGTCTTCGCCCGTGCTCAAGTTCCTTGGGGAGGGCCGCGCCGAGCAGATCGTTGCCGCGGCCGGGGCATCGCCGAGTGACCTGGTGCTGATCGTTGCCGACGCAGATATCCATTGCCAGGAAGCACTGGGCGACGTGCGCGTCGAGGTCGCTTCGCGCCTCGGCCTGATCAAGGACACGAACGAGCTGTCGTACGTGTGGATCCAGGGCTTCCCCATGTACAAGTGGGACGCCGACAACAACCGTTGGGACGCGACTCACAACCCGTTTTCCGGCGTCGATCCCGAGGACGAAAAGCTCCTGACGACCGACTCGGGCGACCTGCTGAAGTCATCACCCGCCGACCCGGCCGGCCGGGCCCGCGCGCTCCAGCACGACCTGGCCCTCAACGGCTGGGAGCTGGGCGGCGGTTCTGTTCGAATCCACAAGCACGACCTGCTCGAGAAGTCGTTCCTGCTGCAGGGTCACTCGATCGAGGCGCAGGCCGCGAAATTCGGCGCGGTCCTGGATG
>JARXKQ010000274.1 GCA_030271555.1 Chloroflexota bacterium
GTCGACCGCGCGCCTGACCTGGTCAGCGATGGGCACGCATCGGCGCGCCGAGTTCAGCGCGGAGCACATGCCCTCTTTCATGCTCGGGACGTAGCCGCTCAACTGGTTGTGCGTCTACCCGTTCGTGCGCTCGTACGATTGGTACCTGCTCCCCGAGGGCGAACGACGCGAGATGCTGCGCGAACACGGCGAAGCAGGCCGGGCTTCCCGCGGGGTTCAGGCAAACACTGTCGCGGCCTTCGCGCTCAACGACTGGGAGTGGATCCTCGCGCTCGAATCAAATGATCTGCAGGAGCTCGTCGATCTGATGCGCGGCTTGCGTGCGACGCAGGCGCGTCGCCACGTCCGCACGGAGATTCCGTTCCACACGGGACGCCGGATCGGTATCGATGACGCGGTCGACGTCTTGACCTGAAGACCGACTGATCTGACGCCCCGACTGCACCCGACCAGCCGACGAACATGACAACCCAATACGACTGCTTGTTGCTGACGTCCTTCGGCGGACCGGAAAAGCCCGCCGATGTCATGCCCTTTCTCGAGAACGTCACGCGTGGTCGCGGCATCCCGCGCGAGCGGCTCGAGGCCGTCGCCCAGCACTACCTCGCGCTCGGCGGGACGAGCCCGATCAACGACCAGAACCGGGCCCTCATGGGCGCTCTCAGTGCCGAGTTCGCACGGCGCGGCATAGCCCTGCCCATCTACTGGGGCAATCGCAACTGGGATCCGTTTCTGGCCGATGAGCTTCGCCGCCTCGCTGCCGACGGCCACCGGCGCGTGCTCGCGTTCGCGACCAGCGCCTACGCGTCGTACTCAGGCTGCCGCCAGTACCGCGAGGACCTGGCCGCCGCCCTGTTTGAGACTGGCCTCTCCGGAACAGTGGCCGTCGACAAGGTCCGCCTTTACTTCGACCATCCCGGCTTCATTGGGCCGTTCGTCGATGGGCTCGTTCGCGCGCTGACGAGCCTGGCCTCCGACGGGGTCGCCGCCGCGGAGGTGCGTGTGCTCTTCACCACGCACTCGATACCAGACGCGATGGCCGCCGCGTCCGGCCCGCCCGGTCGATTCGACGAAGGCGGCGCTTACGTCGCGCAACACGTTGCTGCCATCGAGCGGGTCATCGCCGGCGCCGCTGCCTGCGACGTCGAGGTGCCCGACCACGCGCTCGTCTACCAGTCACGCAGTGGCGCCGCGCACGTTCGGTGGCTCGAGCCCGACATCAACGACGCGCTACGTGCGGCGGCCACCGCGGGGGTCAGGGTGGTCGTCCTCGTCCCGATCGGCTTCATCAGCGATCACATAGAGGTCGTGTGGGACCTGGACAACGAGGCGCGAGAAACATCCGACGAACTCGGCCTGCGCGTTCTGCGCGTTGCCACGCCAGGCACTCAGCACGCGTTCGTTCGCGGAATCGCGGACCTTGTCGAGGAGCGAGTGCGCGACGCGCCCCCTTTGGCCGAGAGTGAACTCGGTCCGTGGCCGTGGATCTGTGCAGTCGGCTGCTGTCGGAATCTGCGCGCGGATCTGCCGACTGTCGCCGGCGCGGACTCGACCGTCGGCACGCTGATTAGCCAAGTAGAGCAGGACCACTTGCTCCCCTGACCATGTGCCGGGAGTCGAAGAAAGCGGCGTCGTTCACGGTGCAATTGCCGCCCACTTTGCGCTTGCCGGCGGCGGACCAGCCGTTCGACTTGTCGCCGGCGATATCGGCTCGCCCGAGGCCGTGACCTCTCCGATCAGATTGTGGGCGCGTCGTGCGATTTGGGGATACCGTGCGCAGCCCGGATCGCGGGCGACAGCATGAAAAGCACGCTTGTGGCGCCGGTCAGCGTGGCGATGACGAGCAGCGTCGGCCCGCCGCCCAACGAGTCGAGCAGGATGCCACCGATCACCAGGCCGACGGGCTGGATCCCGACGGAGATCGTCCGAGCCGTGCCACCGACGCGACCGAGCACCCCGTCGGGGGAACTTGCTGCCCGCACGGTGAGGTAGGCGACGAGCACGACCGACTGGAATGCCCCGCTGGCGAACGCGAGCGGGACCATGGCCGTGAGCGAGCCGGTAAGAGCGACGCCGGCGGTCGCGAACGCCACCGCCACGTTGCCGAGCAGGAGCCGCGGCGCCAGGCGACCGGCCATGCCCCGGCCGCCCAGCAACGCACCAACCAGCGTGCCCACGCTGTAAGCGGAGATGATGAAGCCGAAGGCCGCAGGGCCGAGCGCCCGATCGATCGTGACATAGAACGTCACGGCCGGGATGACCGGTGCCGAGACGAGACTGATAACACTCCAGAACGCGACCACATCGCGCAGGACGGGATGGTGGGCCACGTATCGGACGCCTTCGGTCATCTCGTGGACGATGTTCGTGCCTACCTGCCGCTCTGAATTCCGGAGCGGACGGTGGATCAGCATGAGACTGAGCGCCGACACGCCGAAGGACACCGCGTCGATCGCGAGCGTCGGGCCCGCTCCGATCCGCCCGACGAGAAGTCCAGCGATGGCGGGGCCGATGATGAAGCTGCCGCCGCTGATCGCCTCGAAGACACCCGTGGCCCGCCCGAGCTGACGACGCCCAACTAGGTTGGGGATCGCGGCGGTCCAGCCGGCCATGAAGATCACCCGGCAGATGTTGATCGGGAACGTGACGAGCAGGACCACCGCCATCACCGGCAACCCGAGTACCGAGGCGAGTGGGATCAACGCCGTCAGGATGGCCCGGCCAGCGTCGGCCGAGAGCATCATCCGGCGGCGATCCCAACGGTCAGCGTACGCGCCGGCCGGAAGGCCGAACAGGAGGTCCGGCAGACGCTGCAGGACGCCGACGATCCCCATCTGCAGGCCCGAGCCGGTCAGCG
>JARXKQ010000275.1 GCA_030271555.1 Chloroflexota bacterium
CTGATTCCTTGGCCGCCCTCACGGCGAGCGGCGGCATTGCGGCCACCTCAGCCGCCAGGGCCAGCGCCGCTGGCAGCGTCTCCTCGCGCGCCACGACCTGAGAAACGAGGCCGCGTTCGAGGGCCTCTGCCGCGCCGATGTTGCGCCCGGTCAGGATGAGCTCCATCGCTTTCGCCTTGCCCAGGGCGCGCGTCAATCGCTGTGTCCCGCCAGCACCGGGAATGATGCCAAGCTTGATCTCGGGCTGGCCGAACTGCGCATCGTCCGCGGCGACGACCATGTCGCACGCCATCGCCAGCTCGCAGCCACCGCCCAGGGCGATGCCGCGAACAGCAGCGATCAGCGGGACCCGCACGCGCCGGATGCGCTCCCAGCGCGCAAAGTTGTTGGCGACCGACATCGTGATCGGCGTCGCGTCAGCCATCTCCTTGATATCGGCACCGGCCGCGAAGGCGCGCTCGCCCGCCCCGGTGATGACGACGCAGCGCACCGACTCGTCGCGGTCCAGCTCCTCGAGCGCCTCAACCAGCTCACCGATGGTCCGGTAGTCGAGCGCGTTCAGCACATCGGGCCGGTTCAGCCAAACGACGGCGACGGCGTCAGCCGGTCGGTCGACTTTGATTCGGGGCTGCTCGCTTGTCACGTGCCGGCATCCTCGATGTCAGTCCGCAGCTTCTCGTAGTCGGGCGGCCGCTTCTCGTGGAACGACGCGAGGCCTTCCGCGACTTCCGCCGATGCCGCGTGGACGGTGAGCCACTCGCGCGCCATCTGCACCGTGCCGCTCCAGGCCTGGTTCTTCCAGTAGTTGAGCTGCACCCGCGTGGCGCGAACGATCTCCGGCATCTTGGCGAGCAGCTCCTGGCAGTAGTCCGCCACGGCGGCATCAAGCTCGGCCCGCGGCACGACGCGGTTGACCCAGCCCCACTCCAGAGCCTGGGCCGCGGGCACCGGGCGGTTCAGCAACAGCACCTCGCGGGCGCGGCGATCCCCGATCAACAGCGGCATCCACTGGGTCGCGCCGCCGGCCGGCAGCGAGCCGCGCGACGGCCCGACATGGCGCAGCACGACGTCATCGGCGGCGACGGCGAGGTCGCACGCGATGTTGAGCTCGTTGCCGCCGCCCACGACCATGCCGTTGAGGCGCGCGACAACGGGCTTGGCGCAGTCCTTGATCGACTCGATGGCCTCGATGAAGCGGCCCATCCAATCCCAGTAGTCGTTCGGCCGCGCGAGGAAGGCCTGCTGCTCGTCGAGATCCGCGCCGGTGCAGAACGCCTTCTCGCCCGTACCCGTGAGCACGACAACGCCCACCGAGTGGTCCGCAGAGGCGATCCGGAACGAATCCCGGATGGACTCCAGGGTGGCCCGGTCGAGGGCGTTGAAAACCTCCGGTCGGTTCAGTCGGACGGTCGCAACGCGGTCGTTGACCGAGTACTCGACCGTCACGAGACAGGATCCTCGTCGAGCGCCACCAGGGTCAACAGGCCCGGCGCGATGTCACGCAGGTTGCGCCCGGCGACTTTCATCTCGTCGCTCGCCATGCCGACCTGAAGGGCCTCACTGTCGTCGAACTCCATCCGCGTGACGATGACGAGATCCTCGCCAGCGTAATGCTGCGCGACTTTTTCGACGACGCTTGAGCGCAGGCCAGGGACCATCTCGATCAGCGGCATGTGCTCATCCAGATAGCGCGTCATCAGCTCGTCCAGCGCGTCTTCGCCACCCTCTGGTCGGGTGAATATCGCCAGCAGTGTTGCTGTCATCGTCTCGTCTCCACCGGTCTTGCTACCACTTGCTGAATGGGTCCGATTCCTGATTGCCCTGTTCCAACTTGCGTTGGGCCACCGCCGCGGGGTCCCACAGCGTCGCGCCTTCGGCTTCTCGCCTTTGACGCGTCGACACCGCGCGGCCGCCGAGCTCGGCGCGCTCGCGCGCGATCTGCTCAGTCGAACGGTAGAACACCGCGGCTGCCTGGTTGAAGAGGGCGGGTTGACTAACCATCACCTGGTGCGGCGTGTCGGGTGCGATCAAGAGTCGCGCATCGGGCAGTTGGCGGTAGATCGCAACCGCGTGGTCAGTCGGGACAAACACATCGCGGTCGCCGTAAACCAGCAGGATGGGCAGGCGGGCGCGGCGCAGGTTCGCATGCGTCAGCAGTGCCGCATCGCCAACGTCCGTGCTGATGGCGCGCAACAGGTCCTTCCACGCGCCCTCGCCCTGGACCAGGCCGTGGCGCTTCTCGAGCCGCGCGGCCCACGCCGGCTCTTCGCGTTCGATGCGGTCGGGGTCCATCAGCCGCCGCGCAACGCTGGTGCGCGGCTCACGCACGACGTCGATGCCGCAGATGATCGCCGTGCGCAGGCGCTCCGGGAAGCGCGTCGCAAAGGTCAAGGCGGTCATGGCGCCCATCGAAAACGCGACGAGATGGAAGGTCGCGAGCTCAAGCGCATCGGCGAACGCCAGCAGATCGTCGACGAGCATGTCGCGGCTGAACCCGTCGCGCGTATCCCACTTGGTTCCGCCGTGGCCGCGCGCGTCGACGAGATAGATGCGGAACGCCTTTTTGAAGAGCGGCCGTTGCGCGGCCCAATCCTCGACCGCCGACGAGGTCGCGCCGTGAAGCATGATCAGCGGCGGCCCGGCGCCCTCCACGGTGTAGTGGACGTCGATCCCGTTGGCGCGGACGAGTGGCACGGTGTTGACGCGGCCGCCCTAGCGCAGCGTGTCTGGCTTGCCCCGCAGGTCGGGCGTCTGTGCGCGCTCGATCGACAGGTAGCGCCGGCGGAAGTAGAGCAGCGGCCAGCCGACTTCATCGCGACAGCCAGTCTCGACCACCTTGCCCAGATACATC
>JARXKQ010000276.1 GCA_030271555.1 Chloroflexota bacterium
CGTCCGTCGCCTGATCCTCACCGCGTCCGGCGGTCCATTCCGCGAGTGGTCGGCCGATCGCCTCGAAAGGGTGACCCCCGCCGAAGCTCTGGCTCACCCCACCTGGCGCATGGGCGGCAAGGTCACGGTCGACTCGGCGACGCTGATGAACAAGGCGCTCGAAGTCATCGAGGCGCGCTGGCTCTACGATTTCAATGACGACCAGGTTGACGTCGTCGTCCACCCTCAGAGCATCGTCCACTCGATGGTCGAGTTCGCCGACGGATCGCTCAAGGCTCAGCTGGGACTGCCCGACATGCGCATTCCAATCCAGTACGCGTTGACCTACCCGCAGCATCTGCCTTCACCGGCGCCGCGCCTGGCGGGGTCGGACATACCGACGCTGAGCTTCGAGCCGGTCGACACAGCCCGCTTCCCCGCATTGGACATTGGCCGGGCTGCTGGCAAGCAGGGCCCGCGCGCGAGCGCCGCGCTGATCGCCGCCGACGATATCGCCGTCGACCGCTTCCTCGCCGGAACGCTACCGTTCACCGGGATTGCCGCGCTGTGTGCCGATGCCGTCACTCGCTTTGGCGATGGCGCAGCGCCGGACCTGCCCGAGCTGTTGGCGCTGGACACCGAAGTCCGCGCCTGGGCCGCAACTGCCACTTACGCTGGAGCGTCTAGACCCTGATGTTCGACTTCATAGGCCTGGGCAACGGCCTGATCAATGTCGCCCTGCTTATCGTCTTCCTGCTCCCGCTGGTGCTCATCCACGAGCTGGGCCACTTCCTGGTTGCGCGCCGGGCACGGGTGACGGTTCACGAATTCGGCGTGGGTTTCCCGCCGCGCGCCAAGGTCCTGGGCACTGACTCGCAGGGCACCGAATACACGCTCAACTGGCTGCCCATCGGCGGTTTCGTCCGCATGGAAGGGGAGGAGGGCCGGTCGGCCGACCCCAACGCCTTCATCAACAAGAGCCTGCGCACCCGGCTGCTGATCCTGCTGGCGGGCGTCTCGATGAACCTTGTCCTGGCGTTCGTGGTGTTTGCCGGGATTGCCGGGTTCGCCGATCCGACCGTTGGCGCCCAGGTGCTCCACGTTCAGCTTGGCTCGCCCGCCGAGCAGGCCGGATTGCTGGGCGGCCTACAGGTGGACACGACGCCTGACGGCATCCCGGTGTACGACAACAGCGGTGACCGGATCATCGCCGTCGACGGCCACTACTTCCCGACGCTCGATGATCCCACCGGCACGGCGCTGGTCAATTACATGAGAGCTCGACCGTCGACCACGATCACGCTGACCGTCCGGCACCACGACGGAACGGTGACTGACCTGGTCGCGACCACCCGCTCGGCGGTAGACATTGCGGCCGGCAAAGGCGCGCTGGGCTTCGGCACCGCGGCTGCACTGGGCCCCAATATCCAGCACGGGCCAATCGACGCCATGGTGATTGGCGCGCGGCGGACGGTCGATGCGGCAACCCTGATCTTCCGCGGCATCGGCGACTTCCTGCACAACCTGGGCAATCCGCCCATCTCCGGCCCGGTTGGCGTGGTCGACGCGATTGGCCAGGTCCGCGACCTCGGTAGTCCGATCCTGCTCGTCTACCTGTTCGGTCTCCTGTCGGCCAACCTCGCGGTGGTCAACGCGCTGCCCTTCCCGCCGCTCGACGGTGGCCGCGTCGCAGTCGCATTGATCCAGAAGGTGACCGGCGACCGGATCAGCGTGGCCGCTGAGCGACTCGCATACCTGGCCGGCTTCGTGCTGCTGATGGCGCTGCTGGCGTACCTCACACTGTTCGACACGGGCGTCTTCCAGCGCCAGGTTTGATGCCCATTCGTCGCCCAACGCCGACCGTCGATGTCGGCGGCGTGCTCGTCGGCTCCGGCCACCCGGTGGTCGTCCAGTCGATGACCAACACCGACACTGCCGACGCGGACGGGACAGCCCTTCAGGTGGCGGCGTTGGCCCACGCCGGCAGTGAGCTTGTTCGCATCACGGTCAACAACGACGCGGCCGCCGCCGCAGTGCCAACGATCCGACGCAAGCTCGAGGACCTGGGCGTGGGCGTGCCGCTGATCGGCGACTTCCACTACAACGGCCATCAGTTGCTGGTCGAGTACCCGGCCATGGCGGGCGCCTTGGCCAAGTACCGCATCAACCCGGGCAACGTTGGCGGCAAGCGCCATGACGAGAACTTCGCGACGATCGTCCGCGTCGCGGTCGACAACGGGAAACCCGTGCGCATCGGCGTCAACTGGGGCTCGCTCGACCAGGCCTTGCTGACCGATCTGATGGACGCCAACGCCAAGGTGGCGGAGCCGGCCGACTCACGCGACGTGATGATCGAGGCGATGCTCCAGTCGGCCCTCCGCTCGGCCGAACTGGCCGAAGAGACCGGCCTGGGCCATGACCGCATCATCATCAGCGCCAAGATCTCGCAGGTACGCGATCTGGCCGACGTGTACCGGCTGCTCGCAAAACGCTGCGACTACCCGCTGCACCTGGGCCTGACCGAGGCGGGCATGGGCATGAAGGGCATCGTTGCGTCGGCCGCCGGGCTGGCGCTGCTGCTCGACGAAGGCATCGGCGACACCATCCGCGTGTCGCTCACGCCCGCGCCCGGCGGCGACCGCAGGGAGGAAGTCCGCGTCGCGCAACAGGTTCTCCAGTCGCTCGGCCTGCGCTCGTTCACGCCCCAGGTATCGGCGTGCCCGGGCTGCGGCCGCACGACGAGCACGTTCTTCCAGCAGATGGCCGCGCAGATCCAGGACTACCTGCGCGAGCAGATGCCGGTGTGGGCGCAGACCTACCCCGGGGTCGAAGAGATGCGCGTCGCGGTCATGGGCTGCGTCGTCAACGGCCC
>JARXKQ010000277.1 GCA_030271555.1 Chloroflexota bacterium
TTCTCCACTGATGTAGACCGCAGACTGCCCACGCAATGCCAGCGCGGCGGCGGCCGGGCCCACCCAGACGATCACCGGCAGCGGCGCTGAAAGCAGCGTCTGGACGATCTGGTGCGTCGCGGTCAGGTCGCCGCCGGGGGTATCGATCTCGATCAGCGCCGCGGTGTAGCCGTCATTGGCGGCCGTGGCGAGCGCATCCCGCAAATAGCCCGCCATGACCTGGTCGACGATGCCGATGGTCGGCAGCACGGCGACGCGCGGAGCGCCTTCCTTGGCAAGAATGGTGCCGCTCAGCAGAAGGGCGGCGGTCACCGCGAAGAAGGCGCGGCCCAGCCAGCGTAAGCGCGACCTGTGCCGGACGATTTTCATGTTGCTACAGGTGATTATCGCCCCGCCAGGAAATCGAACAGTAAAGCGCTCCAGGTTTCGAGCTTGTCCTGCACCGCCGCGACCGCGGACATGGCCACGAACTCGCCCGACAGCTTGTGCACTTCACGGATTGCCACCGGCCGACCACCCGCATCTGCCGCGTACACCAGGCCAAGGTGGACGGCGCCGACCGGGTTCGAGTCGTCGTTCAGAAGTCCGAGTGGCTCGAACTCCGGAACGAAGTCCGCCTCGATCTCCTCGCGCCACTCCCGGCGCAAGCCGCCCAGGACGTCAGCGTCGCCCTTGTTGACGTGGCCACCAATGCCGATCGTGTAGCGGTCGTGGAGCCGCTCGTCGCCACCGGCCCGGGTGCGCTTCATCAGGAAGATGCGCTCGCCGTCGCGCAACACGAGGTAGGGAATGATCTGCTTCTTGGACGGGTCCTCCTCGACCTTGCCGCGTGGCAGAAACTGGCCTCTCCCCTGCACTGCCGCGAGGACGGGGGCGAAAGGTCGGTCGACCACGCCGGTGAAATCAAGCCCACCCGGGACCTTATCCCGCGGCACGATCAGAACCAGTTCGTCAGGCGTCGCCATGCAACCCCGACTTTAACGGGGACGGGCCGGCCGCCCGAGAGAAAGACGACCGGCCCAGAGATGAACGAACGGTCAGGCCGCGACGGCCTCCTTGAGCTCGACGGGGACGTACTCGAAGTCCTCGAGCTTGCCAGCGAGGTAAGACTCGTAAGCGGCCAGATCGAAGTGACCGTGACCTGAGAGGTTGAACAGGATGGTCCGCTGCCGGCCCTCGGCCTTGGCCTCGAGCGCCTCGTCGATGGCCACGCGAATTGCGTGGTTCGACTCGGGCGCAGGCACGATGCCCTCGGTCCGCGCGAAACGCAGGCCCGCTTCGAAGGTCGCGTTCTGGTGAACAGCTCGGGCCTCGACAATCCCGTCGTCGACGAGCTTGCTGACCAGCGGCGCCATGCCGTGGTAGCGCAGCCCGCCCGCGTGGATGGGCGGTGGCACGAAGTTGTGGCCCAGCGTGTGCATCTTGACCAGCGGCGCCATCTCGCCGGTGTCGCCGAAGTCGTACTCGTAGCGTCCGCGCGTCAGCGACGGTGCCGCTTCGGGTTCGACCGCGATGACGCGATATGAAGCCTCGCCGCGCAGCTGCCGACCGATGAACGGGAAGGCGAGCCCGGCGAAGTTGGAGCCACCACCCACGCAGGCGATGATCACGTCCGGCTCCTCACCGGCCATCGCCATCTGCTCGATCGCCTCCTGGCCGATCACCGTCTGGTGGAGCAGCACGAAGTCGAACACGCTACCGAGCGAGTACTTCGTGCCCGGGTGGGTCACGGTGTCCTCGATCGCCTCACTGATTGCGACACCCAATGACCCTGGGTGGCCGGTGTTCTCTGCGAGCAGCGACTGGCCGTAGTGCGTATCCGGGCTGGGACTGGCGACCACCTGGGCGCCGTAGGTCTCCATCAGGATCCGTCGGTACGGCTTCTGGTCGTAGCTCGCGCGGACCATGTAGACCTTGACCTCGATCCCGAATAGCGCGCCGGCAAATGCGAGCGCGCTGCCCCACTGGCCCGCGCCGGTCTCGGTCGCGAAGCGCTTGACGCCCTCCTGTTGCGCATAGAACGCCTGCGCGATCGCCGTGTTCGGCTTGTGGCTGCCGGGCGCACTCACGCCCTCGTACTTGTAGTAGATGTGCGCCGGCGTATCGAGCGCCTTCTCCAGCCGGTGAGCCCGGATGAGCGGGGACGGCCGATAGAGCGCATAGGCATCCCGCACCGGGTCGGGGATCTCGATCTCCCTGTCGGTGCTGACGACCTGCTTGATGAGCTCCATCGGGAAGAGCGGCGCCAAGTCCTGCGGACCAATGGGTTGGCCCGTGCCCGGGTTGAGCGGTGGCGGTGGTGGAGACGGTAAGTCGGCCGCGATGTTGTAGAAGGCCCGGGGGATCCGGTCTTCACCGAGCTCGAATCGGGTGCGATCCATGTGCGTGGTACCTCCGCTTTCCTTCGGCCTCGTTCCGGGGCCGAAAAACACGTAACCGGCCTTCGTCCTGCCGGGACGAAAGGCCGGTCCTTCCGCGGTACCACCCGTTTTCGATGGCTCAGCTGTCGTTGAGCCGCCGCACTCGCCTGCCGACTGCCGCTGGTTGCCCAGCTGCCGATCGGTGCCGCCTTGATAACGCTGGCGCGCTGCGCCGGAGCCTACTTGCTCGACTCGCCCCCTCCGACTTCTCGGTCGGGTCGAACTTTCGGTCCGGGGCTCACGGGGCCATTCGCCTGAGTCTGCCGTCTCGGCTCACACCAGCCGCCGAGTCTCTGGATCGGTTCGCTCGGGCTACTAATCCCGTTCAAAGCCCGTATTCGATTGGTGCGGAGTCTAGGCAGACACCGCCGCTCGCGTCAACGGGGAGGTGGCGAGCTCCTCGTAGATCGAGCCATGCGGATCGGTG